>NZ_DASSVG010000266.1:0-16574 GCF_035706265.1 Ramlibacter sp.
TACAACGTCTCCTTCGAGCTGCCGCCGGGCGAGGCGCACGGGCGCACCATCGGGCAGCTCGCGCTGCTGCTCGCCTACATCCTGCCCGCGCCGGTGATGCTGCTGGCGGCCAACCGGCGTTCCACCGGCGACGGCGTGCGCCCGCGACAGGACCGCATCGAGATCACTTCCGATTTCACGCCCAGCCCGGACCTGATGATCGCCACCGCGACCCTGATCGTCGCCGTGGTGCGCGAGGTCATGACCTGGCCGACCTACGAGCTGGGCGAGCTCGCCCGGCACGGCATCCCGGTCATCCGCGATTTCCGGCCCATGCCCCACACGTCGCGCAAGGGCTGGCTGGCGCGCTTCAATTGCTATCCGGAGAACCCGTTCGCCTGCGACATCGACGCCGGGATGTGGCAGACCGAACGGGACGGCGTGCTCAGCCTGCGCGCGATCGCGGCGCGCACCGTGCGCCAGTTCCGGCACGCGATCCGCCGCATCTCCGACCCCTACAGCCTGCGGGTGATCGCTGCCGTGGTGCGCAAGCGCAGCCCTTCGCTGCTGGAGCTGGACGATCGCCCCGACGCCTACGAGAACGTGGGCAAGGGCTGTGTCTGGGATGCGTCGTCGCCCCCCGCGCGGCTGGCGCGCTCGCGCTACGAACGGGTGGTGATGCACGCCGTCGCCGGCCAGCCGCTGCGCATCGACGGCCGCACGCTCAGCCCGGTCGGCATGGCCGGCTGGTCGGGGGTGGTGTTCCAGCGCGAGGACCAGGGCCGCGAGGCCATCGCGCTGGATGACCTGGTCGAGCGTCTGGAGGAATGGGAGCAGCCGTAGCGCGCGTCGGCCTCAGAACGTGTGCCGCAGTCCGACCATGAAGGCGCGCACGTTCTTGTCGGCGGGCACGCGCGTCGCGTAGACGGGGCTGAAATTCATGTTGGCGCCCGCGTTGCGCACGCTGGCCCCTTCGAAGTAGACCAGCGTGCGCTTCGACAGTGCGTACTCGGCGCCGGCGGCGAACTGGCTCGCATGGTTGCCCGCGTTGCGGTTGTCCTTGATGCGGTAGTAGCCGGCCGTGATGTTGAGGGCCGGCAGCGGCTTCCAGCCCGCCCCCACGCTCCACAGGTCGAGGCTGTCGGAGCCGTTCGGCACCACGGCGTGCGCCGGGTTGCGGGCCCGGAAATACGAGGCGCTGGCCGTCCAGGCGCCGAAGGAATACAGCGCGCCCACGGCGGCGAGGCGGTTGGTGTTCGCGGTCGGCGAGAAGCCCGCCGCAGCCGCGGCCGCCGCCCCCGCCGCGGCGTTGCCGGTCGCGGCGGTGAAGAGCGCCGTCGCCGTGTCGAGATTGTTGCCGTAGCCGTTGTACCAGAGGGCCGACAGCCGCAGGCCGCCGTTCGCGTAGATGGCCGCGAGGCTTTCCTGCACGTTCGCCTTGGCACTGCCCGCCACTTCGCCGAAGGCGTAGCCGGCGCTGAGGCTCAGGCCGTTCCAGGCCGGCGCGTTGTAGACCACCGCGTTGTCGTTGTACACGGTCCCGAACGCCGGATTGGAGTTGGCGCCGGACCACGCGCCGCTGGCGCTGTTGAGGGCCACCAGCGCGGTGAGGGAGGAGCCGAAATAGCGCGCGCCGCGCGCATCCGTGCTCGCCATCGCGTAGTACATGGGCGAAACCTGGCGGCCGAACTTCAGTTCGCCCCAGGCGCCGGCGAGCCCCACCGTGGCGAACTGGTTGAAGAAGGAGGTGCCGCCGGAACTGTTCGCCCCGCCGGTGGTGCCGTCCTTGCCATTGAGGTTGCCCTGGAGCTGGAAGGTCGCGGCCAGGCCGCCGCCGAGGTCCTCGCGGCCCCGCATACCCCAGTAGCTCGCGCCGATGCCGCCGTCCTTCAGGGCGGTCAGGCCCCCGCCGTCCGCGGGGCTGGGCACGTAGCCGACGCGGCTCGCGCTCGCATGATCGATCGTCAGCACGCCCAGGTCGATCGTGCCGTACAGGGTCACGGAGCCTTGGGCGAGCGCCGGACCGCAGGCCGCGGCCAGCGCCGCGGCAGCCGCGGCGGTGAGTCTCTTCATGGTGTCTCCTCTTGCTTTGGGGATGGCGATGGCCCGCGAGCGTAGGAGCCGGCCCGGCGACCGGGCCCCCCTGCGTCGAGGGGGGTAGGGCGGAAGCGCGGGCCGGATTAGGATGCTCGCGTGGCCACCCCCTCCAGCCGCCTGGGCGACCTGCTCCTCAAGGTCACCGCACCGCGCGTCCCGAAGGCGCTGCTGGCGCGCGCGCGGCTGTCGGTGGGCGGTGCCGCGCTGGGCGACCGCGCGGCGGTGCTGGTCCAGGCGCCTCCGGGCTTCGGCAAGACCTCGCTGCTGGCGCAGTGGCGGCTGGAGCACCTCGCGCGCGGCGCCGCGGTCGCCTGGGCCAGCGCCCAGCCCGAGGACGACGTCGACCGGCTGGTGCGCACCCTCGCCCTCGCCGTGCGCGTCGGCGCCGGCCGGCCCGCGTTCGGGCGCGTGCTGCTCGAAGGCGGTGCGGCCGCGGGGCTGGAGGGCGTCACGCTGTGGCTGGCGGAGGTGGCGCAGAGCGCATTCGAGCTGGTGCTCGTGCTCGACGAAGCCGACCGCCTGCCCGCCGCCGCGCGCGAAGCCGTCGGCTACCTGGTGCGCAACGCGCCGCCCAACCTGCGCTGCATCGTCGCCGCCCGCGCCGATGCGGAGCTGGGTCTGGACGACCTGGTCGCCTACGGCCAGTGCGCGCTCCTCGGCGCCGCGCAGCTGCGCTTCACGCTGGAGGAAACGCTGCGTCTCGCCGAGCAACGGCTGGGGGCGGCGTTCGACCGCGACCGCGCGGCGCGGCTGCACGCCCTCACGGAAGGATGGCCGCTGGGCGTGCAGCTGGCCCTCGCGGCCGATCCGTCGGGGCGCGGTCCCGAGCCCGGGCCTGCGGGCGCGGCGTCGCTGCCGGAGCAGTTCGTGGCGGTGTTCCTGCGCAAGCTCGACCCCGACGACCTCGCGCTGCTCACGCGCATCAGCGTGGCGCAGCACCTGCACCCGGCGCTTTGCAGCGCGCTGGTGCCGCGCGCCGACACGCCCGCGCGGCTGGAACGCCTGGCGCACGAAACGCCCGTGTTCGGCACCGGCGAGCTGCAAGGCTGGATGCGCATGCACTCGCTCGCGCGCGCCGCGCTGGAGAAGCGCTTCGACGCCCTGCCTGCGCAGGAGCGCGCGCAGCTGCATGCGCGCGCCTCCGAGTGGCTGGCGGAGCAGGGCCTGCTGGAAGCGGCGGCGCGCCACGCGCTGGCCTGCGGGCGCAGCGACGCCGCCTACGACTTCGCCGAGCGCAGCCTCTACGAATCGCTGATGACGCGCGGCCATCCGGCGGCGGTGCTGGAGTGGATCGGGCAGGCCACGCAGGAGGAACTGGAACGGCGCCCGCGGCTGATGCTCGCGGCCGCCTGGTCGCTCGCGCTCGGCGAGCGGCACGAGGAGGCCCGGCGCTTCGTGGAGCGCATCCTCGCGCAGCCGGGCGCCGACGACGGCCTGCGCTGCGAGGCCGCGCTGATCCTGGCCGGCGCCGCCGTGTACGCGGACGACCCGGACGCGTACGCGGCCCTGCACGATCCCTGGGCCGAGCGGCCCCTGCTGGCGACCGAGGCCCTGCTGCAGGTGCACGCGAACCGGTCCGCCTTCCGCGCGCTGCTCGCCGGCGAGCCCGCGCTGGCCCGCTTGCGCCAGCAGCGCGGGCCGCACCACTTTCCCGCCGAGAGCAACCTGGACCGCTGGGGCGAATACATCGTGGCGCTCTCGTACTTGTGGGAGGGCCAGCCGCTGATGGTCGACCAGCTGCTGGGGCCGAGCCTGGCCAGCGCCGAGGCCGACCTGGGGCGGCGCAGCCCCTTCGCCTGCGCCGTGGCAGCGGCGCTCGCCGCCGCCCGCTGGGAGCGCGGCCAGCCCGACGAAGCGGCGGTGCTGCTGGCCGACCGCCTGGACGTGCTCGAACGCAGCGGCCTGCCGGAGGCGGTGCTGCAGGCCTTCCGCACGCTCGCGCGCTGCGCCCGCGCCGCCGGCAACGAGCCGCGCGCGCTGGCCCTGCTCGCCGCCCTCGACGCCGTGGGCATGGCCCGCGGCCTGCCGCGCCTGCGGCTGGCGAGCCTCGCCGAACAGGTGCGCCTGCACGCCCGCGAGTTCCGTGCCGAAACCTGCCGCGAGCTGCTGCGGCAGATGGAGCAGTTGCTGGAGGATCCGTCCACGCCGGCCGGCCCGCTGTGGCGGCGCAGCGTGGAAGGCCTGGTGCTGCTGGCGCGGGCCCACGGTGCGGTGGCGGCGCGCGACTGGCGCGCCGCCGTCGCGCCGCTGCAGCGGGCCGAAGCGCTGGCGGCCGAGCGCAAGCAGGGCCGCGAGCGCCTCGAAGCCATGGCCCTGCGGGCGTGGGTGCTCGATCGCAGCGCCGAGCGTTCGCTGCCGCTGCTGCAGGAAGTGCTCGCGCTGGCACAGGCGCTCGACCTGCGCTCCGTGTTCGACGACGCGCATCCGCAGCTCGCCGCGTGGGCGCGGCACGCGGCCGCTGCGGCGCCGCAGCGCGCTGCAGCCGACGCCCCGCCGCCGCCGCCGCGGCCTGCGTTGCCCCGTGCCGCCGCCAGCGCGGCGCTCACGCCCAAGGAGCGCGAAGTGCTGGAGCTGCTGGCCCGCAACCTGTCGAACAAGGAGATCGCCCTCGCCCTGCAGGTCGGGGAGGAGACGGTCAAGTGGCACGTCAAGAACCTGTTCGCCAAGCTCGACGCCGGCACCCGCAAGCAGGTGGTGGGTCGGGCGCGCATCCTCGGCTTCCTCGCTGACGCCGCCTGAGCCCCCACCCCCCCTCGACGATGGGGGGGAGCCGGCCGGGGGGGCCGCCTAGTCTTCGGACATTCCGAGGAGACAAGGCATGGCCCCTACCGCAATCACCGCCCCCGCCGTCATCGCGACGGCCGCCCGCACGCGTTCCATCCGCGTCGAACCCCTGACCTGCGCCCTCGGCGCCGAGCTCGGCAACGTGGACCTGGGCGCCGCTTCGCGCGACGCCGGCCTGGTCGCCGAGATCCGCGCGCTGCTGCTGGTGCACAAGGTGCTGTTCTTCCGCGACCAGGACTTCACCCGCGCCGAGCACGTCGCCTTCGCGCGCCATTTCGGCGCGCTCGAGGACCACCCCGTCGCCGGCAGCGACCCCGAGCATCCGGGGCTGGTGCGCATCTACAAGTCCCCCGACACGCCCAACGACCGCTACGAGAACGCGTGGCACGCCGACGCCACCTGGCGCGAGAAGCCGCCGCTGGGCTGCGTGCTGCGCTGCGTGGAATGCCCTCCGGTGGGCGGCGACACGATGTGGGCCAACATGGCGCTCGCCTACGAGAAGCTGCCGGCGCACGTGAAGACCCAGATCGACGGCCTGCGCGCGCGCCACAGCATCGAGGCCACCTTCGGCGCCGCGATGCCGATCGAGAAGCGGCTCGCCCTGAAGGCGCAGTTCCCGGATGCGGAGCACCCGGTGGTGCGCACCCACCCGGAGACGGGCGAGAAGGTCCTCTTCGTCAACCCGTTCGCCACCCACTTCACCAACTTCCACACCGCCGCGAACGTGCGCTACGGCCAGGACTACGCGCCCGGCGCCGCGCAGCTGCTGCACTACCTGATCGCGCAGGCGCAGATCCCCGAATACCAGGTGCGCTTCCGCTGGCGCCGCAACAGCGTGGCCTTGTGGGACAACCGGTCGACCCAGCACTACGCGGTGATGGACTACCCGGCCTGCCATCGAAAGATGGAGCGCGCCGGGATCGTCGGCGACACCCCCTTCTGAAACCCCTCCACTTGCAAGGACGAGCCATGAACTTCCAGGACGGATCCCTCTATCCCGAGCACCAGGACCCGCTGGTCATCACCTGCGCCCCGTACGGCCCCGAATGGATGCCCGCGGACTTCCCCGAGGACATCCCGGTCAGCATGAAAGAGCAGGTGCAGAAGGCGGTGGACTGCTACGACGCCGGTGCCACCGTGCTGCACCTGCACGTGCGCGAGCCGGACGGCAAGGGCTCCAAGCGGCTGTCGAAATTCAACGAACTGCTCGACGGGATCCGCGCCCGCGTGCCGAAGATGATCCTGCAGGTGGGCGGCTCGATCTCCTTCGCGCCCGAAGGCGAGGGCGAGGTCGCCAGGTGGCTGTCGGACGACACGCGCCACATGCTGGCGGAGCTGAACCCCACGCCCGACCAGGTCACCATCGCGGTCAACTCCAACCAGATGAACGTGGTGGAGCAGATGCTGCCCGAGGACATCGCGGGCACCAGCCTCGCCACGCCCGAGGGCTACCGCGCCTACCGCGAGATGACCATCCCCGCCGGGCCCGGGTGGGTGGAGGAGCACATCCGGCGCCTGTCGCAGCGGGGCATCCAGACGCACTTCCAGCTCGCCAACATCACGCAGCTGGAGACGGTGGAACGCATGATGCGCCGCGGCGTGTGCAACGTGCCGCTGATCCTCACCTGGGTGGCCATCGGCGGCGGCTTCGACGCCCCCAACCTCTACAACCTGGCCAACTTCGTCCGCGCGGTGCCGGACGGCGCGGTGCTCACGCTCGAGACCTCGATGCTCAACGTGCTGCCCCTGAACATGATGGCGATCGCGCTGGGCCTGCACGTGCGCTGCGGCATCGAGGACAACATCTGGACGCAGGACCGCAAGGCGAAGCTGGGCTCCGTGCAGCAGATCGAGCAGCTGGTCCGCATCGCGCGCGAATGCGGCCGCGAGGTGGCCGATGCCGCCCAGGCCCGGCGCATCTACCGCATCGGCGAGTTCTATTCCAGCGCCGAGGAAACGCTGGCGAGGAACGGCTTCGCGCCCAATCGCAAGCCCGGCCAGCGCGGCTTCCTGCAGCACGCGCTGCAGGCGTGAGGGTGCCCGTGCCCGCCGACGCCAGCGTCCTGATCGTGCCCGGCCTGCGGGACCACGTGGACGCGCACTGGCAGACCCTGCTGGCGCAGCGGCTGCCGCGCGCCCACACGGTGCCGCCGCTCGGGCGCGAAAGCATCGCGCTGCAGCCGCGCCTCGAATGCATCGAAGAGGCGGCGCGCCGCATCGAGGGCCCGCTGGTGATCGTGGCCCACAGCGCCGGCGTGATCATGGTGGCGCACTGGGCGCTTCGCACCAAGTGCGAGGTGCAGGGCGCGCTGCTCGCCACGCCGCCCGACTTCGGCAAGCCGTTGCCGGCCGGCTACCCCACCCTGGAGGCGCTCGACGCCCACGGTTGGCTGCCGGTGCCGCGCGAGCCGCTGCCCTTTCCCAGCATCGTCGCCGCGAGCCGCAACGACCCGCTCGCCGCCTTCTCGCGCGTGGGCGAGCTCGCGCGCGACTGGGGCAGCGAACTGGTGGACCTGGGCCGCGTCGGCCACCTGAATCCCGCCTCCGGCTTCGGCGCGTGGGATATGGCTCCGGCCCTGATCGCGCGGCTGGCCGCGCGGGACTCCTGAGGAGACGAGACATGGACCATGCGATCCGCTTCTACCAGACCGGCGGGCCCGAAGTGCTGCGGCACGAGCAGTCGGCCGTCGGCGAGCCCGGCCCGGGCCAGGCGCGCGTGCGCCACAGCTATGTGGCCGTCAACTTCATCGACATCTACTTCCGCACCGGCCGCTACCCCACCGCGCTGCCGAGCGGCCTGGGCTCGGACGCCGTCGGCGTGGTCGAGGCCGTCGGGCCCGGCGTGACCGAGGTGAAGCCGGGCGACCGCGTCGGGTACCTGCTGGGCCCGCAGGGCGCCTACAGCAGCGCGCGCGTGCTGCCGGCCGACGTGCTGATCCCGCTGCCCGCAGGCATCGGCGACGCCACCGCGTCGACGCTGATGATGAAGGGCCTGACCGTGCAGTACCTGTTCCGCCAGGTGTACCCGCTGCACGGCGGCGAGACCATCCTGTACCACGCCGCGGCCGGCGGCGTCGGCCTGATCGCGTGCCAGTGGGCGCGGGCGCTGGGCGTGACCATGATCGGCACCGTCAGCACGGACGAGAAGGCCGAGATCGCGCGCGCGCACGGCTGCGCCCACGTGATCGTCACCTCGCGCGAGGACATCGCCGCACGCGTGCGCGAGATCACCGGCGGCAAGGGCGTGCCGGTGGTCTACGACTCGGTCGGCAAGGACACGCTGCTGGCCTCGCTCGACAGCCTGCAGCCACGCGGCACGCTGGTGAGCAACGGCACCAGCTCCGGCCCGGTGAGCATCGACACGACCCTGCTGGCCGCCAAGGGCTCCCTGTGGGTGACGCGGCCGGCGATGGTGCACTACGCGACGCCGCGCGCGCACATGCTGGACATGGCGCGCGAGCTGTTCGACCACGTGCTGGCCGGCCGCATCCGCAGCGAGCCGGGCCGCATCTTCCCGCTCGCCGACGCTGCCGAGGCGCACCGGGCGCTCGAGTCCCGCCGCACCACCGGCGCCACCGTGCTGATGCCATGAACACGCCCGCAGCCCGCGAAGGCGCCGGCGCGCCGGACTACCTGGTCAGCCGCCGCGCCGCCTGGTTCGCCTACGCCATGACCATCGCGCTCATGCTGATGGACTACATCGACCGTCAGGTCATCGTCTCGCTGTTCCCCTACATGAAGCGCGACTGGCACCTGTCGGATTCGCAGCTCGGCTCGCTCGTCTCCGTGGTGTCGGTGACGGTGGCCCTGGGCGCCCTGCCGGTGGCGCTGTTCGCCGACCGCGTCAGCCGCGTGCGCAGCATCGCCGCGATGGCGGCCGTCTGGAGCGCGGCGACCCTGTCGTGCATGTTCATGCGCGGGTACGGGGCGCTGCTGGCGGCGCGCTCGCTGGTGGGCCTGGGCGAGGCCGGCTATGGCTCGGTGGGGGCGGCGCTGATCGCGAGCCACTTCCCGGGTCGGCTGCGCGCCGTGCTGCTGGCCGGCTTCTTCGCCTGCGCTTCGGTCGGCTCCGTGCTGGGCGTGCTGCTGGGCGGCTTCATCGCCGCGCGCTGGGGCTGGCAGGCCGCCTTCGGCCTGGTGGGAGTGCCCGGGCTGGTGCTCGCGGCGCTGTACCTGCTCGTGCGCGACTACGAGACCGTGCGGCTCACGCCAGTGCTGCAGCGCGCCACGCGCAGCAGCGCCGATGCGGCGCGCCACATCGTGCAGGCCCTCACCCGCTCGCGCACCATGCTGTGGGTGTGCATCGGCGGCGCGGCGCAGCTGGTGGTGGTGTCGGCCGTCTGGTCGTGGATGCCCAGCTTCCTCGACCGCGTGCAGGGCGTGCCGCCCGAGCAGGCCTCGCGCCAGGCCGCACTGGTGGTGCTGTGCGGCGCCTTCGGCAGCGTGGTGTGGGGTGCGGTGGCCGACCGCGCCGGCAAGCGGCGCCCCGGCGCCCGGCTGCACGTGATGGCGCTGCTGTGCCTCGTCTCGCTGGCGGTGCTGTCGACCGCCTTCGGCGCGGGGGCCGCCTTCGGCGCGCAGGCGCAGTTCGCCCTGATCGCGGCCGGCAGCTTCGTCATGACCTGCACCGTCGGCCCCGTGTCCGCGATCGTGATCGACGTGATCCACCCCGGCGTGCGCGCCACCGGGTCGTCCGTGCTGGCGCTGTTCCAGAACCTGTTCGGCCTGGCGCTCGGCCCGGTGCTCGCAGGCTTCGCATCGGACGCCTGGGGCCTGGAGGCGGCGCTGGCCTGGATGCCGTGCTTCGCATTGCTGGCCGCGGCGGCCTTCCTCACCGCGGCACGGACCTATGCCGCCGACATGGGCCGCGCGGCCGAAGTTCCCGCGGCAGACCTGCCGCATCCCCTGCGCGCCGCGCAGGCCTGACCCCCTCACGGAGAAGATCATGTTCGGTTCGATGATGCAGCAGCCGCTGCTGGTTTCCTCGCTGCTCACGCACGCCGAGCGCCACCACGGCGCCCAGGAGATCGTGTCGCGGCGCGTGGAGGGCGACCTCCACCGCTACACCTACCGCGACCTGGCGGGGCGCGCCCGCCGCCTGGCCAACGGCATCGCGGCGCTGCGCGTGCCGGCCGGCGGCCGCGTGGGCACGCTGGCCTGGAACGGCCACCGCCACCTGGAGCTCTATTACGCGGTATCGGGCTCCGGCGCGGTGCTGCACACGCTGAATCCGCGCCTGCACGCCGACCAGCTGGTGTGGATCGCCAACCATGCCGAGGACGAGGTGCTGTTCTTCGACCTCACGTTCCTGCCGCTGGTGGAGGCGGCCGCGCCGCGACTGCGCACGGTGCGCAGCTTCGTCGCGATGACCGACCGCGCGCACATGCCCGCGAGCAGCACGCTGCCGGGCCTTCTCTGCTACGAGGAGCTGCTGGCCGCGCAATCCGACGCCTTCGCGTGGCCCAGCTTCGACGAGAACACCGCCTGCGCGCTGTGCTACACGTCGGGAACCACCGGCAACCCCAAGGGCGCGCTCTACAGCCACCGCTCCACGGTGCTGCACACCTATGCGATCGCGTTGCCGGACGCGCTGAACTGCTCGGCGCGCGATGCCATCCTGCCGGTCGTGCCCATGTTCCACGTCAACGCCTGGGGCCTGCCCTACGCGGCCTGCATGGTGGGCGCCAAGCTGGTGCTGCCCGGCCCCTTCCTCGACGGCCGCAGCCTGCACGAGCTGTTCGAGTCCGAGGGGGTGACCATGTCGGCCGGCGTGCCCACCGTCTGGCAGGGCCTGCTTGCCCACGTGGAAGCGCACAACCTGCGCTTCTCGACGATGCGCCGCACCGTGATCGGCGGCTCGGCCTGTCCGCCGGCCATGATGCGCGCCTTCCAGGAGCGCCACGACGTGCAGGTGCTGCACGCCTGGGGCATGACGGAGATCAGCCCGCTCGGCACGGTCTGCGCGCTCAAGCCGTGCCATGCCGCACTGTCGGCCGACGAGCGCCTGGCCGTGCAGGCGCGGCAGGGCCGGGCCGTGTTCGGCGTCGACCTGAAGGTGGTGGACGAGGACGGCCGCGAGCTGCCGCACGACGGCCAGTCGGCCGGCGAGCTGATGGTGCGCGGCCCGTGGGTGATCAGTCGCTACTTCAAGGACGAAGGCGGCGACCCGCTGGCCGAGGGCTGGTTTCCCACCGGCGACGTGGCCACCATCGACGCCGACGGCTTCATGCAGATCACCGACCGCAGCAAGGACGTGATCAAGTCCGGCGGCGAGTGGATCAGCTCCATCGACATCGAGAACATCGCGATGGCGCATCCGGGCGTGGCGATGGCCGCGTGCATCGCGGCGCGCCACCCCAAGTGGGACGAGCGGCCGCTGCTGGTGGTGGTGAAGAAGCCCGAGGCCGAAGTGGCGAAGGCGGAGCTGCTCGCATCCTTCGAAGGTCGCATTGCGCGCTGGTGGATGCCCGACGACGTGGTGTTCGTCGACGCGATCCCGCTCGGCGCCACCGGCAAGATGCAGAAGAACCTGCTGCGCGAACGCTTCGGCGACCACCTGCTGCGCGGGCAGCTGTTGGCGGCGTGATGCGGGCGCAGCTTGCAGGCGCGTGGCGCGCCGGCGTCGGCGGCACGGCACGCGCGCTCGCGCCGGGCCTCGTCGCCTGCGCGGTCGTCGGCGCCGCGTCGTCCTTCCTCGCCCAGCACTACGGCGCGCCGGTCATGCTGTTCGCGCTGCTGCTCGGCATGGCGATGAACTTCCTGTCGGCGCAGGGCCCCTGCAGTGCCGGCATCGACTTCGCCGCCCGCCAGGTGCTGCGCATCGGCATCGCGCTGCTCGGCCTGCGGATCACGGCGGCCCAGGTGGCGGCCCTCGGCTGGGAGCCGGCCGCCCTGGTGGTGGGTGCCGTGGCCGTGACCATCCTGCTGTCGATCGCCGCCGCGCGCGCCATGGGCTTCGACGCCCGCTTCGGCCTGCTGACCGGCGGCGCCACCGCCATCTGCGGCGCCTCGGCGGCGCTGGCGCTGGCGGCGGCCCTGCCGGCGCATCCGCTGAAGGAGCGCGCCACGCTGTTCACGGTGATCGGCGTCTCGGCGCTGTCCACGCTGGCGATGGTGCTCTACCCGCTGATCGTCCGCGCGCTCGGCCTGCCCGACGCGCAGGCCGGCCTGTTCCTCGGCGCCACCATCCACGACGTGGCCCAGGTCGTGGGCGCCGGCTACAGCATCTCCACGCCCGCGGGCGATGCGGCCACGCTGGTGAAGCTGATGCGTGTGGCGACGCTGCTGCCCGTGATCCTGCTGGCCGCGCTGCTCACGCGCAAGGGCGCGGCCGCGGATGCCGAGCGCCCGCCGCTGCTGCCCGGCTTCGCGCTGGCCTTCGCGGCCCTGGTGGCCGTCAACAGCCTCGGCTGGATTCCTCAGCCGGTGCAGGCCGCCGGCACCGGTCTTTCGCGCTGGTGCCTGCTGGCGGCCATCGCGGCCATCGGCATGAAGACGCAGTTGCGCGAACTGGCCGGCGTGGGCTGGCGGCCCGTGCTGCTGATGGTGGGCGAAACCGCCTTTCTCGCCGCGCTGGTGGCCGCCTTCTTGCGAACTTCTTCCTGACCCCTACACTGGAGACAAGCCATGCACCCTCGTGCCTTTCCTTCGCTGCGCCGCCGCACCTGGCTGGCGCTCGCCGCCGCCACGCTGGCGAGCCCGTGGGCGCTCGCGCAGGACAAGCCGCTGCGCCTGGTGGTCGCCGGGCCGGCGGGCGGCAACGCGGACCTGGTGGCCCGCATCGTGGCCGAACCGCTCGCACGTGAACTGGACCGCCCGGTCATCGTCGATCCCAAGCCGGGCGCCGCCGGAGCCATCGCAGTCGGCGAGCTGCTGCAGGCGCCGCCCGACGGCAACACGCTGCTGGTGGGCGTGAACTCGCTGGTGAGCGAGATCCCCCACATCGTGAAGCTGCGCTGGCAGATGGACCAGGCCCTGCGCCCGGTGGCGGAACTCGCGCGCGGCGGGCTCGTGCTGGTGGCGCATCCCTCCGTGCCCGCGTCGACGGTGCCGCAGCTGGTGGCCTACGCGAAGGAGCACCCCGGCAAGCTCAGTTATGCCTCGTACAGCCCCGGCACCATGTCGCACGTGCTGGGCGCGATCCTCAACCGGGCCGCCGGCATCGAGCTGCTGCACGTGGGCTACAAGGGATCGACGCCGGCACTGGCGGACGTCATGGGCAACCACGTGCCCTTGATGTTCGATGGGTTGCCCACCTCGCTGCCGCTGGTGCGCAGCGGCAAGCTCAAGGCGCTGGCGGTGAGCGCACCGCAGCGGGTCGCCCAGCTGCCGGACGTGCCGACCTTCCGCGAAGCCGGCTATCCGCAGCTGGAAGCGGTCGCGTGGATGGGGCTGTGGACCGCGCCACAGGTGCCGGCGGCCACGCAGGCCCGCCTGCGCGCGGCCACGCTGAAGGCGCTGGCGGAGCGCGGGCTGCGGGCCCGAATGCTGGAGACCAAGCTCGAAGCGGGCCTTCCGCGCGGCGTCGACGCGATGGCGCGGGAGCTGCGGACGGATTACGAGCGGGTGGGCGCGGTGCTGAAGTCGGTGGGCTTCCGGCCGGAGTAGGGTGCGGGACCTCCGCGAGACCACGCAACCATGCCGCCGCGGAACGTCGCTTGTTCGACCTACGCCGCCGGGATCGGCGGCCGGTTCTTGCGATAGGAGTTCTTGACCGCGATCCGGCCGTCGCGGAAGGTGAACACGTCGCATCCGTTCACTTCGACGCGGCTGCCGTCGGGGCGTGTTCCGGTGAAGGTCCACTCGGACACGCCACGGTCGCCGCAGACGAAGTGCCGCGGCGAGCGCCACTGCGCGTCCGGAAAGGTCTTCCAGACCTCGGAGAACGCGGCGCGCACGGCTTCCCTGCCGGCAGACCGGCTTCCGCAGACGTCGGGACCCGCGGAGGCCTCGAACACGCAGTCCTCGGTCATGAAGCGCATCAGCGCCTCGATGTCATGCCGGTTCCAGGCATCGGCAAAGGCCTGGAGGTCGGAGATCGTCAGGCTCATGGGACAGCTCCTTCAGGACGTGACGGGCCGATTTTGCGCCGCTGGTTACCTCCCGCCGAACCGCACCAGGGCGCGCTCGCGCGCCTTCGCTGCCTCGGCCTCGCGCGTGCGAGGCTCGGCACTGGTCACCAGCGACTGGATCAGTTGCCGCGCCGCAGCCGCGATCTCTTCGACGGCTCGGTCGAACGCGGCTTCGTTGGCCTTGGACGGGACGTTGAAGCCGCTGAGCTTGCGCACGAACTGCAGCGAGGCGTCGCGGATCTCCAGCTCCGTCGCCGGCGGCTCGAAGTTGAACAGCGTCTTGATGTTGCGGCACATGGCTGTGCTCCCCTCCTATGGCGAACTCCATGGTAATCGCCCTGCGCAGCCGGCGTGAGATGATCGCCGCGGAGGCACCGATGTCCGTCACCATCTTCCACAACCCCGCCTGCGGCACCAGCCGCAACACCCTGGCATTGATCCGGCACGCAGGGATCGAACCCGTCGTCGTCGAATACCTGAAGACGCCGCCGACGCGCGAGCAGCTGCGCGAACTGCTCGCGGAGATGGGCATCTCCGCCCGGGAGCTGCTGCGCGAAAAGGGCACGCCCTACGGCGAGCTCGGTCTCGCGGACCCGAAGTGGAGCGACGAACAGCTGCTCGGCTTCATCGAGGAACATCCCATCCTCATGAACCGGCCGATCGTCCGCACGCCGCTCGGAACGAAGCTCTGTCGCCCCGCGGAGACCGTGCTGGAGCTCCTGCCGGTCGGAGAGCCTGGAGCGCTCACCCGCGCCTGACGCGCAGCTTCCAGGACCTGAGCTTGCCGTCGTCGCGGGCGGCGGCGTCCTGCACCTTCAGCTTCCAGCCGCCGCGTGCCGGCTGGCCGGCCAGCGCGGCCAGCGACGGCGTATTCGCTGCCGCGAAAGTGCGCACGAGGGTGCGCTGCCCGCCGCCGATCTGGTCCTGCAGCAGGGCCTGCCGTCCGCCGGGCGCCACCAGCGTGAGCCGCAGGTCGCCGACCCAGGAATGCGCGATGTCGACGTCGACCTCCACGCTGCCGACGGTGAACTCCTGCGCCACGTTCAGGGTGCGCTCGATGCCCGGTGCCGGATGGTCGGGAATGGCGGCGCCCGGGCTCTCGGACAGTTCGACCTGGTCGACGGGCGCCTCCACCGAGCCGATCTGCAGCGACCACGCGTTCAGGCGCCCGGTGTCCGCCCGCGCGCGATCGCGCACGGTGAGCGTCCACTGGCCCTTCGAGCCGTGCCCGCGCAGCGTCGCCAGCGCCGGCACGGCGGCCGCGTCGTAACTGGCCTTCAGGTCGTCGGCGCTGCCGCCGCTGCCCTGGGGCTTCAGCTCGATCACCGGCCCCCAGGGCGTGGCGAGCATCACCTGCAGGTCGCCGCGGTAGGTGTGCGTGATGTCGACGTCGACGCGGACGGCGGCGATCTGCACGTCTTCCGCGACGACGATCCGGTCGGAAATTCCGTCGAGGTCGTCATCCGGGATCGCGCGGTCCGGCGTGGACTTCTTCGTGAGCAGGTCGCTCGGTGCCTCGACGTCGGAGGTGCGGACGCGGAAGTTCATGACCGGGCCCGGGCCCGAGATGTGGTCGATGATGAGGTTGGAGGAGGCTCCGCTCCACCACCGGCTGTTGGGCGTGCTCGCATCCGAGAAGCTGGCGGTGGCGCCGGCATACAGGTCGTTGGCGTCGCCGTCGGTGCCGGGGACCCGTTCGAGCTGGAACAGTCCGTCCGCCTGTTCGAGCGAGATCTCGTAGTGCTTCGCCGCCGTCATCTCCTGGTTGCTGTTGTCGCCGTCCTCGTCGACGTGCCAGATCGCCAGCCCCTCGTCCGGCAGGGCGGCATCGCGGTTCGCGCGCTGGCGGTTCTCGAGGATGAAGTACTCGCGGCCATTGCGCGGGAAGATGGCGAAATCGTTCGTGCCGGCCGCCAGCGAGACGACGCTGGCGTGCTCCAGTTGCTGCACCGTGTTGGCCCATCCGGCCAGCCGCTTGAGGTAGGCGCAGATCGCGATCGGGTTCCTCTCGTCGCGGTTGTTGCCGCTGCCCATGAGGCAGAAGGCGCCGACGCCGCTGGACTCGTAGCCGTAGTCGTACAGGTCGGGGAAGTCGCACAGCATGTGCCCGTTCTCGTGGCAGAAGGTGCCCAGTTCGAGTTCGCTGCCCATGGCGGTGAACTGGTAGTCGAAGGCGCGCCGCCCCGGCGCCAGCGTGCGCGCGGTGCCCAGGTGGTGCGAGTGCGGCCAGAGCCCCTCGCTCCAGTTGTTGGTGACGGGCCCGGCGTAGTAGACGTTGATCGCGTAGATGAAGCCCTGGTCGTCGGCGGTGAGGCCCGAGAAGTTGGTGCCGAGCGCCTGGTGGTGCGCGAGCGCTTCCTGGATCAGTTCGATGGCGCGCTGGGGATACGGCACCGAGGGATTCGTGTAGTAGGACTTCGGGTGCTGCGCGCGGTAGTACGGCAGCACCTGGCTGGTGTAGCGGCAGCGGCCGATCGAGTTGTCGAGGAAGTAGTCGTGCACCGAGCCGTGGTTGCCGAAGCCGTTGTAGCCGCTCTGGTTGCAGAAGCGCTCCACCTCCTCGCGCGGGATGGTCGCCGGCGCGTCGCTGAAGTCGATCAGCAGGCACAGCCCGACGTAGTCGCCCACCGTGTCGCGCTGCGG
>NZ_DASSVG010000267.1:0-2441 GCF_035706265.1 Ramlibacter sp.
CATCGCGCGGCCCGCGCCTAGAACCGCTCCCCCGCCGGCAGGTAGCGCCACTGCCCCGGCGGCAGGCCTGCCATCGGGATGCGGCCGATGCGGATGCGCCGGAGGGCGGTGAGTTCGAGGCCGACCTGCGCGCACATCCAGCCGATGTCCGCCGGCGCGATGCCCTTCACGGCGAAGCGCAGGCGCGTCTCGCTCTGCCAGCTCACACGCGCCGGGGGTAGCAGCCGCCCGTTCCGGACCAGGCCCTGGCCCAGGCGCGCCAGGCCGTCGGGGGCGATCGCGCCTTTCACTTCGGCGACCAGTTCCTGCTCCACGAAGGCGGCGTCCTCGGTGAGCTTGCGCACGATCCGGAAATCCTGGCTGAAGACGCACAGTCCGCTGGCCTGCGGCGGCAGCGGCAGCAGCACCTCGAGCCCGTGCTGGTGGGCCTTGCTGGGGCGGATGCCCGAGGCATCGCCGCTCCAGCGGCCTGACTCCGCCAGCAGATCCCGCGCGGCTTCGGTGGTCACTCCCACCGGCTTGTGGAGCAGGAACGTGGCCGGCACGGCGGGCTGCAGGCGCGCCTGCGGATCGAGCTCCACGCGCTGGTCCGCGGTGACACGCACCTGCGGCGCGTCGACACGCTGCCCGTCCACGCGCACCCAGCCTTCGGCGATGTACTGCTCCGCCTCGCGGCGCGAGCAAGGCACCAGCGCCGCGACGACCTTGGCGAGGCGCTGTCCTTCGCCCGCCGGCGGCGGCCCTGCGGGTGGGGCGCCCCGCGCCGGCGTCACTTCTTCGGCGCCATGATGCCCATCATCAGGTCCGTATTGAGCTTGGCGATCTGCTGGAGCAAGGCCCACTGGCTGGTCATGAGCTGCGCGAATTGCGGGTTGGTGGGGCTGGCCTGACCCGTCATGGCCAGTTGCGCAGTCGACTGGGCGATCTTCTGTTGTTCTTCCAGGATCTGCTTGACGGACGCGTTGTATTCATCCAGGGTCATGAAGTGCTCCTTGGCGGGTGCTCCGCCGCGGCATCTTAAGCGCGCCGGCCGGGTCGATGGCGCCCGGAACCTGTGAGCAAACGAGGCGCGATGGCGTAACCTGTGGCCCGCCATGCCAGACCTCGCCCACAGCCCCGCTGCCGACCGCAACAAGGAGCCGATCCTCGCGTGCCTGCGAAACCTCCTCGGTGAGCGCGGCACCGCGCTGGAGATCGCGGCGGGAACGGGGCAACATGCCACGTGGTTCGCCGCGGCGCTCGCGGGCTGGACCTGGCAGCCTACCGACGCGGACCCTGCCATGCTGCCGGTGATCGCCGAGCGCGTCGCGCAATCCGGGTTGACGAACGTGCTGCCGCCCGTGCAACTGGACGTGACGGCCCCGCGCTGGCCGTCGTTCGCACGCGAGTTCGACGCGATCTTCTGCGCCAACATGCTGCACATCGCGCCGTGGGCCGCCTGCGTGGGGCTCATGGCCGGCGCTGCCCGGCACCTCGCGCCGGGGGGCGTGCTGATTACTTATGGGCCCTACATCGAGCAGGGCGTGCCGACGGCACCGAGCAATGTCGCCTTCGACGAGAGCCTGCGGGCGCGCGATCCCGCCTGGGGGATTCGCGCGCTGGAGGATGTGGGCGCGGAAGCACGCCGCAACGGGCTCGCGCTGGCGCAACGGCATGCGCTGCCGGCCAACAACCTGCTGCTGGTTTTCAAGGCGGGGGACGGCGGCCCCCGCTGATTCCTGGGTCCCCGCCTGCGCGGGGACGACGGGAAGGCTTCAGTTGAACGCCTGGATGCCCGTGATCGCGCGGCCCAGGATCAGGGCGTGGATGTCGTGCGTGCCTTCGTAGGTGTTCACGACTTCCAGGTTCACCAGGTGGCGCGCGACGCCGAATTCGTCGCTGATGCCGTTGCCGCCCATCATGTCGCGCGCCATGCGGGCGATGTCCAGCGCCTTGCCGCAGTTGTTGCGCTTGAGGATGGAGGTGATCTCCACCGGCGCGTGGCCTTCGTCCTTCATGCGGCCCAGGCGCAGGCAGCCCTGCAGGCCCAGCGAGATCTCGGTGAGCATGTCGGCCAGCTTCTTCTGCACCAGCTGGTTGGCCGCGAGCGGGCGGCCGAACTGCTTGCGATCCAGCACGTACTGGCGCGCGCGATGGAAGCAATCCTCGGCCGCGCCCATGGCGCCCCAGGCGATGCCGTAGCGCGCGGAATTCAGGCAGGTGAATGGGCCCTTCAGGCCGCGCACCTCGGGGAAGGCGTTCTCCTCGGGGCAGAACACCTCGTCCATCACGACCTCGCCGGTGATGGAGGCGCGCAGGCCCACCTTGCCGTGCACGGCCGGGGCGCTGAGGCCCTTCCAGCCCTTTTCCAGCACGAAGCCGCGGATCTGGCCGCCGTCGTCCTTGGCCCAGACCACGAAGACGTCGGCGATCGGGCTGTTGGTGATCCACATCTTGCTGCC
>NZ_DASSVG010000268.1:0-7512 GCF_035706265.1 Ramlibacter sp.
TACACCGCCGAATGCGGCGAGTGCCTGTTCTGCAAGAGCGGCAAGACCAACCTGTGCGTGGCCGTGCGCGCCACGCAGGGCAAGGGCGTGATGCCGGACGGCACGAGCCGCTTCTCGTACAACGGCCAGCCGATCTACCACTACATGGGCTGCTCCACCTTCAGCGAGTACACGGTGGTGGCCGAGGTCTCGCTGGCGAAGATCCACCCGCAGGCCGATCCCGGCCAGGTGTGCCTGCTCGGATGCGGCGTGACCACCGGCATCGGCGCCGTGAAGAACACCGCCAAGGTGCAGCCGGGTGACTCGGTGGCCGTGTTCGGTCTCGGCGGCATCGGCCTCGCCGTCGTGCAGGGCGCGAAGATGGCGAAGGCGGGCCGCATCATCGCGATCGACACGAATCCTGCCAAGTTCGACCTGGCGCGGACCTTCGGCGCGACGGACTGCGTCAATCCCAAGGACCACGACAAGCCGATCCAGCAGGTGATCGTCGAGATGACGGGATGGGGCGTGGACCACTCCTTCGAGTGCATCGGCAACGTCAACGTGATGCGCGCCGCGCTGGAGTGCGCGCACCGCGGCTGGGGCCAGTCCGTCATCATCGGCGTGGCCGGCGCCGGCCAGGAGATCTCCACCCGGCCGTTCCAGCTGGTCACGGGCCGGCGCTGGCTGGGCACCGCCTTCGGCGGCGTCAAGGGCCGCAGCCAGCTGCCCGGCATGGTGGAGGACGCCATGAACGGCACCATCCAGCTCGCGCCCTTCGTCACGCACACCATGCCGCTGGCCGAGATCAACAAGGCCTTCGACCTGATGCACGCAGGCGAGTCGATCCGCTCCGTGGTGCACTACTGATGGAACGCGTCGAGCAGCACGCCAGCTTCGGCGGCCGCCAGGAGGTGTGGAAGCACGCCTCCGCCGCGCTCGGGTGCGAGATGAAGTTCGGCCTCTACCTGCCCGAGCCCGCGCTGCGCGGCGAGCCCTGCCCGGTGCTCTACTGGCTCTCGGGCCTGACCTGCACCGAGCAGAACTTCATCACCAAGGCCAACGCGCAGCAGCACGCGGCGCGGCACGGCATCGTGGTGGTGGCACCGGATACGAGCCCGCGCGGCGCGACCGTCGCCGACGATGCGGCCTACGACCTGGGGCAGGGCGCGGGCTTCTACGTCAACGCCACGCAGCAGCCCTGGGCAGCGCACTACCGCATGCAGGACTACGTGGCCGAGGAGTTGCCGGCGCTGGTCGAGCGCCACTTCCCCGTGACTCCCGCGCGCGCCCTCTGCGGCCACTCCATGGGCGGCCATGGTGCACTGGTCACGGCCTTGCGCCATCCGGGCCGCTACCGCAGCGTCTCCGCTTTCTCGCCGATCGTGGCGCCCTCGCAGGTGCCCTGGGGCGAGAAGGCGCTCGGCGCCTACCTCGGGGCGGACCGCGCCGCCTGGAAGGAATGGGATACGGTCGAACTGGTCGCGAGCGCGAAGGAGCGCCTTCCGCTGCTGGTCGACCAGGGCGGGGCCGACGAATTCCTGGCCACGCAGCTGCGACCGGAGCTGCTCGAGGCCGCTTGCGCGGCGTCGGGCCATCCCCTGACGCTGCGCATCCACCCCGGTTACGACCACAGCTACTACTTCATCGCCAGCTTCCTCGGCGAGCACTTCGCGCATCACGCCGCTGCCTTGCGCGGGTGATCCGAAGAGGCGCGCGCGGGGGTGACGGCCTGTCACCTCGACGCGTGACAGCCGTGTCGCAGCGTGACGCGTGGCGGGCCGAGCGACAGCCGAGCTTTCGCCCGGCGCAAGAGCGGTTGCGTGGCGCCACGACGCGCAGTCAAGCAATGGCACACGTCTTGCGGCGCTGCGGCCCATGGCATCGCCCGTCCTCGGCGTCATCGCCAACCCGGTGTCCGCACGCGACATCCGCCGGGTGGTCGCGCATGCCGGCAACCTGCAGATCAGCGAGCGGGTGAACATCCTCGTGCGCGTGCTGCAGGCCGCGCGCGCCGCCGGCGTGGAGCGTGCGCTGCTGATGCCCGACCGTGCCGGCCTCCACACTCTGCTCGATCGCCAGCTGAAGCGCGGCGATACGGAATTGCCCGCCATCGAGCTGCTCGACCTGCAGCCGAGCTCCACGGTGGAAGACACCTTCGCGGCCACGCGCCTGCTGCAGCGCGCCGGCGTCGCGGCCATCGTCGTGCTGGGCGGCGACGGCACGCATCGCGCGGTGGTGCGCGAGCTGGTCGCCGGCCGCGACGCCCGCAACGCGCCGCTGCCGATTGCCGGGCTCTCCACCGGAACCAACAATGCCTTCCCCGAAATGCGCGAGCCGACGATCACGGGCCTGGCGGCCGGGCTCTACGCGACCGGCCGGATCGCCGCGGCCGAGGCGCTGCTGCCCAACAAGCTGATCGAAGTGAGCGTGCTGGACGGTGCCAGGCCGCCGCGCCGCGACATCGCCATCGTCGACGCGGTGGTCACGCAGGACCGCACGGTCGGCGCCCGCGCGCTGTGGAAGCCGCAGTCGCTCTGCGCCGCCTACTTCGCCTTCGCCGAGCCCGAGGCGATCGGCCTGTCGGCCATCGGAGGGCTGCTGCAGCCGGTGGGCCGCCGCGAGCCGGGCGGCCTGTCGGTGCAACTGGCCCCCGATGCGCGCGACGCGCTGCTGCACCTGAACGCGCCGATCGCGCCCGGCCTGGTTTGCCCGGTGGCGGTGGCCAGTTGGCAGCGCATGGTGGCCGGCGAGCCGCTGACCGTGCGCGCCGAAGCCGGCAGCGTCGCGCTCGACGGCGAACGCGAACTCATGTTCGCGCCCGGCGAGCGCGTGACCATGACCCTGCGCGAAGACGCCTTCCACACGCTCGACGTGCGCCGCTGCATGGCCGCAGCCGCGCGCGACGGGCTGCTCGCGACCCGCTTTCCCACCCCCTGACGACAAGGAGACAAGCCATGGCCGTCAATCCCCTCCCGCTCCCGAAGCAGCAGCTGCTGCAGGCCTACCGCACCATGCGCACCATCCGCGAATTCGAGGAGCGGCTGCACGTGGACTTCGGCCGCGGCGACATCCCGGGCTTCGTCCACCTGTATGCCGGCGAGGAGGCCGCCGCCACCGGCATCATGATCCACCTGGGCGACGGCGACCGCATCGCCAGCACCCACCGCGGCCACGGCCACTGCATCGCCAAGGGCGTGGACGTGGGCGCGATGATGAAGGAGATCTACGGTCGCAAGGGCGGCGCCTGCGAGGGCAAGGGCGGCTCCATGCACATCGCCGACCTCGACAAGGGCATGATGGGCGCCAACGGCATCCTCGGCGCCGGCGCGCCGCTGGTGTGCGGCGCGGCGCTGGCCGCCAAGTTCCGCGGCAAGGGCGAAGTGGCGATCAGCTTCGTGGGCGACGGCGCCAGCAACCAGGGCACCTTCCTTGAGAGCCTGAACCTGGCGGCGGTGTGGAACCTGCCGGCCCTCTTCGTCGTCGAGAACAACGGCTACGCCGAGAGCACCTCGCGCGACTACGCCGTGGCGGTGGACAGCTACGTCGACCGCGCCGCCGGCTTCGGCCTGCCCGGCGTCACCGTGGACGGCACCGACTTCTTCGCCGTGCACGAGGCAGCCGGCGAGATCATCGCCCGGGCCCGCAAGGGCGGCGGCCCGGCCCTGCTGGAATGCAAGATGGTCCGCTTCCACGGCCACTTCGAGGGCGATGCGCAGACCTACCGCGGCCCCGGCGAAGTGGAGCAGATCCGCGCCGAGCGCGACTGCCTGAAGAAGTTCGCCGCCACCGTGACGGCCGCCGGAGCGGTCGCGGCCGACGAGTTGCAGGCGATCGACCACGAGGTGCTCGACCTGATCGAGAACGCCGTCGTGGCGGCGAAGGCCGCCCCGCTGCCCACCGCGGCCGACCTCACCACCGACGTGTACGTCGCCTATTGATCTCGAGGAGAACGACATGGCACGCAAGATCAGCATGAAGCAGGCGATCAACGAGGCGCTGGACCAGGAGATGGCGCGCGACCCGAGCGTCATCGTGATGGGCGAGGACATCGTGGGCGGCGCCGGCGGGCAGGGCGAGCGCGACGCCTGGGGCGGGGTGCTCGGCGTCACCAAGGGCCTGTACGCGAAGTACGGCGACAGGCTGCTCGATACGCCGCTGTCGGAGTCGGCCTATGTGGGCGCTGCCATCGGCGCCGCGGCCTGCGGCATGCGCCCGGTGGCCGAGCTGATGTTCATCGACTTCATGGGCGTGTGCTTCGACCAGATCTACAACCAGGCCGCCAAGTTCCGCTACATGTTCGGCGGCAAGGCGCAGACGCCGGTGGTGATCCGCACCATGGTCGGCGCGGGCTTCCGCGCCGCCGCCCAGCACTCGCAGATGCTCACGCCGCTGTTCACGCACATTCCCGGGCTGAAGGTGGTGTGCCCGAGCACGCCGTACGACACCAAGGGCCTGCTGATCCAGGCGATCCGCGACAACGACCCGGTGATCTTCTGCGAGCACAAGAACCTCTACGGTGTCGAAGGCGAGGTGCCCGAGGCGAGCTACACGGTCCCGTTCGGCGAGGCCCACGTCGTGCGCGAGGGCAAGGACGTCACCATCGTAGGCTATGGACTGATGGTGCACCGGGCGCAGGAAGCCGCCGCCGCGCTGGCGAAGGAGCGCATCGAGGCCGAGGTGATCGACCTGCGCACCCTGAGCCCGCTCGACCTCGACACCGTGCTGGAAAGCGTCGAGAAGACCGGCCGCCTCGTCTGCGTCGACGAGGCCAATCCGCGCTGCAGCATCGCCGCCGATGTCTCGGCGCAGGTGGTGCAGGAGGCTTTCTCCGCCCTGAAGGGCCCGATCGAGATGGTGACGCCGCCGCATGCACCGGTGCCGTTCTCGCCTTCGCTCGAAGACCTGTACCTGCCGAGCGCAGCGCAGATCGTGGCGGCGGTGAAGCGCACGCAGCAAGGAGGCCGGCACTGATGACCGCGCCGCAGATCACGCCCCTGGTCATGCCCAAGTGGGGCCTGGAGATGCGCGAGGGCACGGTCGCGGGCTGGCTGGTGGAAGAGGGCGCGCGCATCGAAGTGGGCACGCCGGTGGTCGACGTCGAGACCGACAAGATCTCCAACGCTGTGGAGGCGCCCGATCCCGGCCTGCTGCGGCGCAAGGTGGCGAAGGACGGCGAGACATTGCCCGTCAAGGCGCTGCTCGGCGTGCTGGCCGAAGCCGACGTGCCCGAGGCCGACATCGACGCCTACATTGCCGCCTACGAGGTGCCCGCCGCCGGCGACGACGACGAGGATGCGGGCCCGGACTACGAGTGGGTCGAGGTGGGCGGCATCCGCGTGCGCCATGCGCGCCGCGGCCCCGAGGCGGGCGTGCCCGTGTTGTTCCTGCACGGCTACGGCGGCGACCTGGGCAACTGGCTGTTCAACCTGGATGCGCTGGGGGCGGTGGCACCGGTGATCGCGCTGGACCTGCCGGGGCACGGGCAGTCGGACGCCCGCCTGCCCGGCGCGTCGCTGGCGGATCTCTCCTCCTTCGTCGCGGCCTTCCTCGCGCAGATCGGCGTCGAGCGCGTGCACGTGGTCGGCCATTCGATGGGGGGCGCGATCGGCGCGCAACTGGCGCTCGACCAGCCGGCGCGGGTGGCGTCGCTCGCCCTGCTCAATCCCGCCGGCCTGGGCACCGAGATCAACGGCGACTACACGCAGGGCTTCGCCCGCGCGGCGTCGCGCCGCGAGCTCAAGCCCCTGGTGGAACTGCTGTTCGCAGACCCATCGCTCGCGAGTCGACAGATGGTCGACGACCTGCTGAAGTACAAGCGCATGGACGGCGTGGGCGAGCTGCTCGAGACCTTGCAGGGCACGCTGTTCCCCAATGGAAGGCAGGCCGAGACGCCGGGCCTGCGACTGGGCGAAAGCGATGTGCCATTGCTGGTGGTGTGGGGCGCGCAGGACCGCATCATCCCGCCGGCGCACGCCACCAATGCGCCTCGGCGTGCATTGGTGGAGGTGCTGGAAGGGGCCGGGCACATGGCGATGATGGAAAAGGCGGGCGAGGTGAACACGCTGCTGAAGCGGCACATCGGCGCGTGACAATGGCGGCGTGAGCCTGCCCGTCTTCGACGCCGTCACCCTCCACGAGCAGCCGCTGCACGGCGGCGTGGCCTGCGAATCCGAGTGGATGGAGGGCTGCGCCGCCAGCGGCCTGGCGGCGGCGCACCTGTGGCAGGCGCCGGTGGGCCTCGTCGTGCCGCGCCGCTACACGCTGCTGCCCGGCTGGGCGGCGGCGCGCGACGCGGCGGCCGGCGAACTGCAGGTGCGCTCCTCCGGCGGCGGCCTGGTGCCGCAGGGGCCCGGGGTCTGGAATCTGAGCCTCGTGTGGCGCGCCCCGCAGGGCACGCCGGTCGACACCACGGCGGTGTACCTCGCGCTGTGCGCGGAGCTCGCCGCCGCGTTCGCGCCGCTGGGCATCGCCGCCACGCCGCAGCCCGTGACGGGCTCGTTCTGCGACGGCCGCTTCAACCTCGCGGTGCATGGCCGCAAGCTCGTCGGCACCGCGCAGGCCTGGCGCCGCGTCGCAGGCCGGCCGGTCGTGCTGGCGCATGCGGTGATCGTGGTCGATGCCGATCCCGAGGTGCTGACCGCGCAGGCCAATGCCTTCGAAGCCGCGCTGGGCACCGACACGCGCTACCGCGCGGATGCGCTCACCAGCGTGGCGATCGAGGCGGCCGACCCGCAGGTGGCGCCGCGCGCGCTGCGCGCGATCGCAGCCCGCTTCGCTCAAGGTTTTGCGTGACGCCGGCGGGGCCGAGAGGTACATTTTTGTCCCCCGGCGCGTGAACCGG
Source organism: Ramlibacter sp. (assembly GCF_035706265.1). Classification (GTDB taxonomy): domain Bacteria; phylum Pseudomonadota; class Gammaproteobacteria; order Burkholderiales; family Burkholderiaceae_C; genus Ramlibacter. The sequence continues at coordinate 6,824 of NZ_DASSVG010000268.1, forward strand.
CAAGGAGACTGCGATGGACCTCGGACTCAAGGGCAAGCGGGCACTCGTCACGGGCGGCACCAAGGGCATCGGCCGCGCCATCGCCGATACCTTCGCCGACGAAGGTGCCGGTGTCTCGATCTGCGCGCGCAACCACGGCGACGTCGAAGTCGCCGTTGCCGCGCTGAAGAAGAAGGGCGTGCCGGCCTTCGGCCGCGCGATCGACGTCACCGATGCCGCGGCCTTGAAGGGCTGGATCGAGGCCAGCGCCGCGGCGCTGGGCGGCATCGACGTGCTGGTGTGCAACGTCAGCGCCCTCGCGGTCGGCGATGCGCCCGACACCTGGGAGAAAGCCTTTGCGACCGACATGATGCACACGGTCAACGCGGTGGCCGCCGCGGTGCCGTTCCTCGAGAAGTCGGGCAGCGGCTCGATCGTGCTGATCTCCAGCGTCTCGGGCTTCGAGGTCGATTTCGCCGCCGGCTCGTACGGCGCCACCAAGGCGGCGCTGATCCACTACGCCAAGGGCCTGAGCCGCAAGCTGGTGGAGCAGGGCATCCGCGTCAACTGCGTGTCGCCGGGCAACACCTATTTCGAAGGCGGTGTCTGGAACACCATCAAGGACAGCAATCCCGAGCTCTACAAGGCGGCGCTTGCGCTCAATCCCACGGGCCGGATGGGGACGCCGCAGGAGATGGCAAACGCGGTCG
>NZ_DASSVG010000269.1:0-3681 GCF_035706265.1 Ramlibacter sp.
CCCGAAGGAGTCTTCCATGCTACGCAACGCCCTCGTCCCCTCCGTCCTGCTCGCCACCCTGGCTGCCACCGGCGCCCAGGCCCAGAGCTTCACCGACCACGCCCGCGTACGCTCGGTCGAGCCGCAGTACGAGGTGGTGCAGGTGCCCCGTCAGGAATGCACCAGCCAGTGGGTGCAGGAGGCACCGCGTGCCGCGGCGCCCAGCGGCGGCTACGGCGGCGCGATCGTCGGCGGCCTCGCCGGCGGCCTGCTGGGCAACCAGGTGGGCAAGGGTCACGGCCGGGAAGCTGCCACTGCCGCCGGCGCCGTGATCGGCGCGATCACCGGCGACCGCATCCAGAACAGCGGCGCGGCCGTCGCGGCGCCGGCGCCGGAAGCGCGCGAGGTGCGCAGCTGCCGCACGGTGTACGACCAGCAGAACCGCCTCACCGGCTACCGCGTCACCTATGATTACCGCGGCGTGGAAGCCAGCACGGTGCTGCACGACCAGCCCGGCGCCACCATCCCGGTGCGCGTGTCCGTCACGCCGCTGGAGCCTGAAATCCGTCGTTGACCCCGAGACCGCAAGCCCCGCCATGCCGTACTTCCGCAAGCTGATCCTCGCCGCCGCACTGGCTGCCGTGCTGCCCGCCTGGGCCGACGTGAGCCGTGACGACGCGGCCGCGATCGCCCAGCGCCTGAGCCAGGGGCGGGTGCTGGCGGTCGAGCGCGCCGAGGCGGGGAACCGGCCGGTGTGGCGGGTGAAGGTGGTCACGCCGGCCGGCGACGTGCGGGTGGTGCTGATCGACATGGCCACGGGCCGGCCGGTCTGAACCATGCGCCTGCTGCTGATCGAGGATGAAGCCGCCCTGCGCCTGACGCTCAAGCGCCAGCTGGAGGCGGACGGCTACCGCGTCGACGTGGCCGTCGATGGCGAGGAGGGCCTCTACATGGCCCAGGAATTCCCCTTCGACCTCGCCATCGTCGACCTCGGCCTGCCCAAGCTGAACGGCATCGCCATCGTGCAGAAGCTGCGCGCCGAGGGCCGGGCGACACCGATCCTGATCCTCACGGCGCGCAGCACCTGGCAGGACAAGGTGCTGGGGCTGGAGGCGGGCGCCGACGACTACCTGGTCAAGCCCTTCGAATATCCCGAACTGGCGGCGCGCGTGAAGGCGCTGCTGCGCCGCTCGCTGAAGGCCACCACCGACGTGCTCACGCTGGGGCCGATCAGCCTCGACTTCTCGGCCCAGGCGGTGAAGCTCGACGGCGAGCCGCTGGACCTCACGGCCTACGAATACCGCTTGCTGGAGTACCTGGTGCGCGAGCGCGCCCGGGTGGTGACCAAGCAGGAACTCTCGGACTACCTCTATCCGCACGGCGACGACCGCGACAGCAACGTGCTGGAAGTGCTGGTCGGGCGGCTACGCCGCAAGCTCGATCCGGACGGCAGCCTGGCGCCCATCGAGACCCTGCGCGGGCGCGGCTACCGCTTCACCCTGGGATGAGGCCCGGGTACTCGATCCGGGCCCGCCTCCTCCTCGGCGCCGCGCTGGTGCTGGTGTTCTTCATGGCCGCCGCGGGCATCGCCGTGCAGCGCGCCCACGCCGACAGCGTGCGCGCCGCCCACTACGCGATGCTGCACGGCACGGTGGACCTGCTGCTCTCGCGCGCGGAAGTGGACGCCTCCGGCGCCCTGGTGATGCCGGCGGGCCTGGGCAACGCGCGGCTGTCGCTGCCCGGCTCGGGGCTGTACGCGAGCATCTACAACGTGGAGCGCAACGAGCAGTGGCGCTCGAACTCCAGCGTGGGTGTGCAGCCGCCCTTCCGCACCGAGCTGGAGACCGGCCAGCTCCTCACCGAGACGCGGCAGGCCGACGGCCACGCCTACATGGCCCTGTCCTATGCCGTCAACTGGGAGGCCGGGCCGCGGCCGGCGCGGCTGGTGCTCTCGGTGCTGGAGGACCAGGCCGAGTTCGAGCGCGAAGTGGGGGTGTTCGCGCGCACCCTTGCGGTGTGGTTCGGCTCCGCCGGCGTGCTGCTGCTGCTGGGCCAGCTGTTGCTGCTGCATTGGGGGCTGGCGCCGTTGCGCCGCGTGATCACCGAGATCCGGCGGGTGGAAGCCGGTGCCCAGTCCAGCATCGAGGGCCGCTACCCGACCGAGCTGTCGCCCCTCACCGACAACCTCAACACCCTGATCCAGCAGGAGCGCGAGCGGCAGACCCGCTACAAGGAGGCGCTGAGCTACCTCGCGCACAGCCTCAAGACGCCGCTGGCCGTGCTGCGCAGCGCGCTGCAGGAGCCGGCGCAACTGCCTGAGGCGGTGGCGCAGCAGGTCACGCGCATGGACGACATCGTGCAGCACCAGCTGGGGAGGGCCGCCGCCGGTGGCGCCACCCGCTTCGCGCCGGCAGTGGCGCTGGCGCCGGTGCTGGAACGCATCCGCGACGCGCTGTCCAAGGTGCATGCCGAGAAGGGGCTGGAATTCCGCATCGACTGCCCGCCGGACCTGGCCTGGCGCATCGACGAAGGCGACCTCTTCGAGATGATGGGCAACCTGATGGACAACGCCGGCAAGTGGGCCCGTGCGCGGGTGCTGGTGCGCGCCTGGCGCGAAGGCGGGCGCCTGCGCATCCAGGTGGACGACGACGGGCCCGGCTTCAGCGACACCCATTCGGTGCTGCGCCTGCACGTGCGCGGCGACGAGCGCGTGCCGGGCCACGGCGTGGGGCTGGCGGTGGTGAACGACCTGGTGGCCAGCCACCGCGGCGAGCTGAAGCTGCTGCGCTCGGATCTCGGCGGCGCACGGGTGGACATCGCCCTGCCCGCAGCGTGAAGATGTTGCGGTCGGGGCAGGCCGGTGCCACGATGGCGCAGCGGCGCCTTGCAGGGCCGGCCCGCGGCGCCATCTGATGCAGCGCACGGTCCCGCGGGGGGCCACCATCGAAAGCAAGCAGCCATGTGGAAACGCCTCACCCTCCTGTGGACCCTGGTACGCGGCGATGCGCGCCAGCTCTGGCACGCGCTGCGCCATCCGGCCGCGCCCCGCTGGCTGAAGATCGGCACGGTGCTGATCGTGCTGTACGTGCTGTCGCCGATCGACCTGATTCCGGACGCCATCCCCTTCCTCGGCGCGATGGACGACCTGGTGCTGGTACCGCTGGCGATCCGCTGGCTGCTCAAGCGCCTGCCGCCGGGGATTGCGGCCGCCAGCCGCCGCTGACGTCCGGCGGCGCCGCCGGCGTCCGGCAACAGCGTCCCCGCCGCAATCCTCCGCAGGAGTGTCTCCTGCACGCCATCCTGGGGGTCGGGCCGGCTTGACGCGGGTCAACGGACGCGCGCCCGAGCGCGCCACGGCTTTCCGCGGCGGCGCCGGCGTGCCATCCTTCCCGGTGATGGGCGATGCGTTCTTCCTCACCGGCGCACGCGGCGCGGGCCGCGCGGCTTGCGCCGCCTTCCAGGTCCTGGTGCGGCCGGCGGGCGAGCGCGCGATGGAGGAGGCGACGCTGCAGGCGCTGGTGCGCGGCGCCTGCGAGGCGCACCAAGGCGAACTGCACTTCGCCTGGGAAGGCGCCGATCCGATGCGCCGCGGCCTCGACTTCTTCCGCCGTGCCTGCGCGCTGCAGCAGCAGCATGCCGGCGGCCGCACCGTGCGCAACACGCTGCACACCGGCGGCACGCTGATCGACGAGGATTGGGCCC
>NZ_DASSVG010000270.1:0-3565 GCF_035706265.1 Ramlibacter sp.
CCGGGACGGCATCTCGGACTTCTCGTACGTGAACCCGGGCTACCAGCCGGGGCGCTTCCCGATCATGGCGGGCGCCTCGCTGCCCTTCCTGTTCGCCAACGCCAAGGGCGGCACCGCCGCCATCGACGCCTGGTACCGCCAGTACGCCGCGCAGGAAATGAAGGACGTGCACTTCTGCTTCGCGTTCGTGCACGACCCTGGCACCTTCCACGCCCGCAAGAAGATCCTGCTGCCCACGGACATCAAGGGCATGAAGATCCGCCCGGCCACCAGCACCATCGGCCAGATGGTCACCGCGCTGGGCGGCACCAACGTGCAGGCCTCCGCGCCCGAGGCGCGCGACATGCTGGAGCGCGGCGTGGCCGACGCGATCACCTTCCCCTGGGGCTCGATCCCGCTGTTCGGCATCGACAAGGTGGTGCGCTACCACATGGACGCGCCGCTGTACGTCACGCCCTTCGTCTGGGTGATGAACAAGGACAAGTACCAGAGCCTGTCGGCGGCGCAGAAGAAGGCGGTGGACGACCACTGCAGCACCGAGTGGGCCGAGCGCGTGGCCACGCCCTGGGCCGATTTCGAGTTCGGCGGCCACGCCAAGCTGGCGCAGAGCGGCCACGAGAGCTACAAGCTCACGCCGGACCAGCTCAAGGCCTGGCGCGAGGCCACCGCGCCCGGTGAGGCGCAGTGGGCCGAATCGGTGAAGAAGGTCGGGCAGGATCCGCAGAAGGTGATGGATTCGCTCAAGGCGAGCCTGGTGAAGTACAAGGCAGCGCTGTAACGCGGCGGCCCCCGTCGTCCCCGCGGCTGCGGGGACGACGATGAATTCCAATGAAAAAGAACTTCGCGGACCGTTTCATCAACGGCATCGAGTGGCTGGCCGCCATCTTCGTCGGCATCGTCGCCCTCAACATCTTCGTCAACGTGCTGCTGCGCAAGTTCTTCAGCACGTCGATTCCCGACTACTTCGACTTCGGCCGCATGCTGCTGGGGATCCTGATCTTCTGGGGCATCGCGGCCACCAGCTACCGGGGCGGCCACATCACGGTGGACCTGCTGTGGGGCGCGGCGAGCCCGCGCTGGAAGCGCGCCATCGACGTTTTCGCCACCCTCGTGCTGCTGTTCGTGGTGGTGGTGCAGACGGCCATGCTGTTCGACAAGGTGCGCCTCACCTACATCGACCACGTGCTCACCTACGACCTGAACCTGCCCACCTGGCCCTTCTACGCCGTGGCCTGGACGGGCGACGTCTGCGCGGTGCTGCTGATCGCCGTGCGCACCTGGCGGCTGGTGTTCCGGCCCGAGGCGCTGCACGACGAGCACTTCGACTCGCCGCTGGCGCCGGCGGAGTGAGGACGGCATGGACACCGACCTGATCGCCCTCGCGGGCTTCCTCACGCTGTTCGCGCTCATGCTGCTGCGCGTGCCGGTGGGCATGGCCATGGGCCTGGTGGGCATCACCGGCTATGCCTGGATCGCCGGCGCCGGCCCGGCGCTGAAGCTGGTGGGCCAGACCTCCATGCGCACGGTGACCGACTACACCTTCGGCGTGATCCCGATGTTCATGCTGATGGGCGCCTTCGTCTCCGTCTCGGGGGTCAGCCGCGAGCTGTTCAAGGCGGCCAACTCCATGATCGGCCACCTGCGCGGCGGCCTCGGCGTGGCCACCGTGCTGGCCTGCGGCGGCTTCGCCGCCATCTCCGGCTCCTCGGTGGCGACGGCGGCCACCTTCTCCGGCGTGGCGTATCCGGAGATGCGCCGCTTCGGCTACCCGCAGTCCTTCTCCACCGGCGTGATCGCCGCCGGCGGCACGCTGGGCGCGATGCTGCCGCCTTCCACCGTGCTCGCGGTGTACGCCATCCTGACGCAGCAGGACATCGGCAAGCTGTTCATGGCCGGCATCATTCCGGGGCTGCTGGCGATGCTGCTGTACGTGCTGACGGTGATGCTGATCGTGCGCGTGCGGCCGCAGTGGCTTCCGCGCGGCGAGGCCAAGGCCTGGAGCGAGCGCGTCTCCGAGCTGAAGAACGTGTGGGCGCCGCTGGTGCTGTTCATCTTCGTGATCGGTGGGCTGTACGGCGGCTTCTTCACGCCCACCGAGGCCGGCGGCGTGGGCGCGAGCGGCGCCTTCCTGCTCGGGCTGGCGCGCGGCCGGCTGCACCGCGCCAACATCAAGCAGGCGCTGCTGTCCGCCACGCGCACGGCCGCGGCGGTGTTCACGGTGCTGATCGGCGCGCTGATGTTCGGCTACTTCCTGACCATCACGCAGACGCCGCAGAAGCTCACGGCCTTCCTCACCGGCCTGGGCGTAGGCCCCTACGGCGTGCTGCTGCTGATCCTGCTGATGTACCTGGTGCTGGGCTGCCTGATGGACGCCATGGCCATGATCATCCTGACCGTGCCGATCATCTTCCCGGTGATCACCCAGCTCGGCTTCGACCCGATCTGGTTCGGCATCGTGATCGTGATGACGGTGGAACTGGGCCTGATCACGCCGCCCGTGGGCATGAACGTGTTCGTGATCAAGAGCGTGGTGCCGGAGGCGAGCTTCTCGACCATCTTCCGCGGCGTCTCGCCTTTCGTCGCCACCGACATCCTGCGGCTGCTGATCCTCGTCAGCTTCCCGGTGATCGCGCTCTGGCTTCCCGGCAAAATGGGGTAGCCATGAAGGAAATCATCTACACCGTGCGGGTCGAGTTCGGCGACTGCGATCCGGCCCGCATCGTCTGGTTCCCCAACTTCTTCCGCTGGGTCGACGCCTCCTCGCGCAACTTCTTCGTCAAGTGCGGCGTGCCGCCGTGGCACGAGACCGAGGCCGCCACCGGCATGATCGGCACGCCGGTGGTGGACACCCACGCGCGCTTCGTCAAGACCGCGAGCTACGGCGACACGCTGCAGATCCACACCTGCATCGCCGAGTGGCGCGGCAAGAGCTTCGTGCAACGCCACCGCGTGCTGCGCGACGACGACCTGATCATGGAATGCGACGAGGTGCGGATCTTCGCGGCGCGCCGGGGCGACGACGCCACGGCGATCCGCGCGGTGGCGATCCCGGAGGAGATCCGCCGGCTCTGCGAATAGGCGTCAGCGCTTCGCGCGCGACGAGCGCACGTCGCACTTGAGCACGTCGCGCATGTACTTCAGGCTCGCCTTCTTCGCCTGCGGCGTCTCCGCCGCCGTGCAGTCCGCCGGCACCCACACGCCTTCGTAGCCGCGCAGGAAGGCGTCGGCCGCCGTCATCTGCACGCACATGTCGGCGGCGAGGCCCGCGAGGATCAGTTCGCGTGCTCCCATCTCGCTGAGCAGCAGTTCCAGCGCGGAGCAGTAGAAGGCGGAATGCCGGGGCTTGAGCAGCGTGATGTCGCGCGGGCGCGGCGCCAGCAGGCGCGCGATGGCGCCGCTGGCGTCGTCGCGCGCGCAGCACTGCGCCACCAGGGCCTGGAAGTCCGATTGCCAGACGCCGTAGTTGTCGTTGGCGTAGACGACGGTCACCTTCTGCGCTTCCAGCGTCTCCCGCAGCCTTGCCGTGGCCCGTGCCGCCGCCAGCGCCGGCCGGGCGAGCTTCTCC
>NZ_DASSVG010000271.1:0-3212 GCF_035706265.1 Ramlibacter sp.
CATCCGCCTGAAGGACGTGAACACCGGCGCCACCGAGGACGTGACGCTGCAAGGCTGCTTCATCGCCATCGGCCACTCGCCCAACACCGAGATCTTCCAGGGCCAGCTGGAGATGAAGGACGGCTACATCCTCACCCGCACGGGCCTGAACGGCTTCGCCACCATGACCAGCGTGCCGGGCGTCTTCGCCGCCGGCGACGTGCAGGACCACGTGTACCGCCAGGCGATCACCAGCGCGGGGACGGGCTGCATGGCGGCGCTGGACGCGCAGCGGTTCCTCGAGCAAGAGTAACTCCCTCTCCCCCCTGGGGAGAGGGCTGGGGTGAGGGGCTGGCGGCGCCGACCCCTTCCACGATGGCGATCAGGTCACCGATGTTCACCTTGTCGCCGACCTTGACCTTCATCTCCTTCAGCACGCCGGCCGCGGAGGAAGGGATCTCCATCGAAGCCTTGTCGGATTCGACGGTGATGAGCGACTGTTCCTGCTTGATGGTGTCGCCGGGCTTGACCAGCACTTCGATGACCGCGACGTCCTTGAAGTCGCCGATGTCGGGCACCTTGACCTCGATCGGGCCTGAACCACCACCCTCACCCCGGCCCTCTCCCGCAGGGGCGGAAGAGGGAGAAGGAGCGGGAGCGGTGGAAGACGCCCGGGCGGATGTTGCTCCCTCTCCCCTCTGGGGAGAGGGCTGGGGTAAGGCGCTCGCGGCGCCCGCACCCGCCGCCTCCAGGACCGCGATGACGCTTCCTTCGGAAATCTTGTCCCCCAGCTGGACCCTCAGCTCCTTCAGGACCCCCGCCGTCGTCGACGGGATCTCCATCGACGCCTTGTCCGATTCCACCGTGACGAGCGACTGCTCCTGCTTGATCGTGTCGCCCGGCTTGACCAGGATTTCGATGACGGCGACATCCTTGAAGTCCCCGATGTCGGGGACTTTCACTTCGACCAGTGCCATGTTTCTTTTTCTCCGTGGCCCGCTTTCGGGCCTTGTCGTTGTCTCTCAGGACGCGATTGTCACGCGTAGAGCGGATTCACCTTGTCGGCCTTGATGCCGTAGCGCTGGATCGCCTCGGCCACCTTCCCAGCCGGCACGCTACCCTGTTCCGCCAGCGCTTTCAACGCCGCCACGACGATGTAGTGGCGATTGATCTCGAAGTGCTCGCGCAGCTTGCTGCGGAAGTCGCTGCGGCCGAAGCCGTCGGTGCCCAGCACCTTGTACGCGCGCCCCTTGGGGATGAAGGCGCGGATCTGGTCGACGTACTGCTTGATGTAGTCGGTGGAAGCCACCACGGGGCCGGCGTGCTTCTCCAGCTGCTGCGTGACGAAGGGCACGCGCTGCTCCTTCGCCTCCGGATGCAGCATGTTCCAGCGCTCGGCGTCCAGGCCGTCGCGGCCCAGCTCGTTGAAGCTCGGGCAGCTCCACACGTCGGCCTGCACGCCCCAGTCCTTCTCCAGCAGCTCCTGCGCGAACAGCGACTCGCGCAGGATGCTGCCCGAGCCGAGCAGCTGCACGCGGTTCTTCCCCTTGCCGCCTTCCTTGAGCAGGTACATGCCCTTGATGATCTGCTCCTCGGTGCCGGGCTGCAGGCCGGGCATCGCGTAGTTCTCGTTCAGCAGCGTGATGTAGTAGAAGACGTTGTCCTGCTTCTCCACCATGCGCTTGAGGCCGTGGTGCATGATCACCGCCACTTCGTGGGCGAAGCTCGGGTCGTAGCTCACGCAGTTGGGGATCGTGCCCGCCAGCACCTGGCTGTGGCCGTCCTCGTGCTGCAGGCCTTCGCCGTTGAGCGTGGTGCGCCCCGACGTGCCCCCCAGCAGGAAGCCGCGCGCCTGCATGTCGCCGGCGGCCCAGGCGAGGTCGCCCACCCGCTGCAGCCCGAACATCGAGTAGTAGATGTAGAACGGGATCATGATGCGGTTGCTGGTGCTGTAGCTGGTGGCCGCCGCCAGCCAGCTCGCCATGCCGCCCGCCTCGTTGATGCCCTCCTGCAGGATCTGGCCGTTCTGGACTTCCTTGTAGTAGGAGACCTGGTCGCGGTCCTGCGGGGTGTACTTCTGCCCTTCGGGGTTGTAGATGCCGATCTGGCGGAACAGGCCTTCCATGCCGAAGGTGCGCGCCTCGTCGACGAGGATGGGCACCACGCGCGGGCCGAGCTCCTTGTCGCGCAGCAGCCCGGTGAGGAAGCGCACGTAGGCCTGGGTGGTGGAGATCTCGCGGCCTTCCGCCGTCGGATCCGTCACGGCCTTGAAGGCCTCCAGGCCCGGCACGTGCAGCTGCTCGTCGGCCCTGGTGCGGCGCTTGGGCAGGTAGCCGCCCAGCGCCTTGCGGCGCGCGTGCAGGTACTGCATCTCCGGCGTGTTCTCTTCCGGCTTGTAGAAGGGCAGCTCGGGCAGCTTGTCGTCCGGGATCGGGATGTTGAAGCGGTCGCGGAAGACGCGGATGTCCTCGTCCACCATCTTCTTGGCCTGGTGGGCGATGTTCTTGCCCTCGCCGGCGCGGCCCATGCCGAAGCCCTTGACCGTCTTCACCAGGATCACGGTGGGCTGGCCGGTGTGGTTGTAGGCGCGGTGGAAAGCGGCATACACCTTCTGCGGATCGTGGCCGCCGCGGTTGAGGCGCCAGATGTCCTCGTCGCTCATCTTCGACACCATCTCCAGCAGCCTGGGATCGCGGCCGAAGAAGTGCTTGCGCACGAAGGCGCCGTCATTGGCCTTCATGGCCTGGTAGTCGCCGTCGACCACGTCCATCATCACCTGGCGCAGGATGCCTTCCTTGTCGCGCGCCAGCAGCGGATCCCAGTAGGAGCCCCAGATGAGCTTGATGACGTTCCAGCCGGCGCCGCGGAACTCGCCTTCGAGCTCCTGGATGATCTTGCCGTTGCCCCGCACCGGGCCGTCGAGGCGCTGCAGGTTGCAGTTGATCACGAAGATCAGGTTGTCGAGCTTCTCGCGCGTGGCCACGCCGATGGCGCCCATGGATTCCACTTCGTCCATCTCGCCGTCGCCGAGGAAGGCCCAGACCTTGCGCTTGGCCGTGTCCGCGATGCCCCGGGCGTGCAGGTACTTGAGGAAGCGCGCCTGATAGATCGCCATCAGCGGGCCCAGGCCCATGGAGACGGTCGGGAACTGCCAGAACTCCGGCATCAGCTTCGGGTGCGGGTAGCTGGAAAGGCCGTGGCCGTCCACCTCCTGGCGGAAATTCAGCAGCTGG
>NZ_DASSVG010000272.1:0-2171 GCF_035706265.1 Ramlibacter sp.
CGCCGGACATCCGCTACTCGACGGTCGGCGCCGCCGAGGCGCCGCGCGGGATGTTCGGCCAGCAGGTGTACGAGTTCAAGTCGATGGTGAAGAAGCTGCACTCGGCCGGCATCGAGGTGATCCTCGACGTCGTCTACAACCATACGGCCGAAGGCAACCACATGGGACCGACCCTCAGTTTCAAGGGCATCGACAACCCCACCTACTACCGGCTGGTCCCGGACGACCCGCGCCACTACTTCGACTACACCGGCACCGGCAACACGCTCAACGTGCGGCATCCGCAGACGCTCCAGCTGATCATGGATTCGCTGCGGTACTGGGTGCAGGAGATGCACGTCGACGGCTTCCGCTTCGACCTCGCCAGCACGCTGGCGCGCGGGCTGCACGAGGTGGACCAGCTCTCCGGCTTCTTCACCATCATCCACCAGGACCCGGTGCTCAACCAGGTGAAGATGATCGCCGAGCCCTGGGACGTGGGCGAAGGCGGCTACCAGGTCGGCAACTTCCCGGTCAAGTGGGCCGAGTGGAACGGCATCTACCGCGACGCGATCCGCGCCTTCTGGAAGGGTGACGGCGGCCTCGCCGGCGACCTCGGCTACCGGCTCACCGGATCGAGCGACCTGTACCAGGACGATGGCCGCAAGCCCTCGGCCAGCATCAACTTCATCACCGCGCACGACGGCTTCACGCTGCGCGACCTGGTGAGCTACAACGACAAGCACAACGAGGCCAACGGCGAGGACAACGCCGACGGCGCCAACGACAACAAGTCGTGGAACTGCGGGGCGGAAGGCCCCACCGAGGACGCGGAGGTGAACGCGCTGCGCGCGCGCCAGCAGCGCAACCTGCTCGCCACCCTGATCCTGAGCCAGGGCACGCCCATGCTCTGTGCCGGCGACGAGATCGGCCGCACCCAGGGCGGCAACAACAACGCCTACTGCCAGGACAACGAAATCAGCTGGCACGACTGGGCGGGCAAGGACGATCGATTGCTCGCCTTCACCCAGCGCCTGATCCGCCTGCGGCGCGAGCACCCGGCGCTGCACCGGCAGAAGTTCTTCTCCGGCCGCGCGATCCGCGGTTCGGAGATCAGCGACATCATGTGGTTCCGCCACGATGGCCAAGCCATGAGCGACGAGGACTGGGGCAACCCGCACACGCAATCGCTCGCCATGTTCCTGGCCGGCAACGGCCTGAGCGGCACCGACCGGCAGGGCCGCGTGCTGAAGGACGACCACCTGCTGCTGGTCCTCTCGGCCTCGCCGCAGCCGCTGGACTTCCAGCTGCCCCAGGTGCCTCAGTGCAAGGAGTGGGAGTTGCTGGTGGACACCAGCAATGACGAAGCGAGCGAGAACTGCCCCTGCGGCGCGCACACGCACCTGCCGCCGCGCTCGCTCAAGCTGTTCCGCTGCCGGATCGAGTCGTAGCGGCGCGGGCGCGGCCGACGCCGGGCGCGCTCATTCCAGCGCGCCGGGGCGGGTGTTGCGGTAGTTGTCGAGATACGGCGCCAGGCTCTCGGTGCCGCGGCCGCTGCGCTGCCCGGGGGGCAGCAGCTGCGAATCGGCCGGCCGGCGGTCGCCCTCCGGCGGCGCGCCCGGGCGTGTCAGCTTCTGCAGCAGGCGCAGGAAGAGCGTCCGCGCGCCTTCCCGCATCTCGTCGTCGTTGCGTCCCGGCTCCATGCGACCAAGGTTGGCGCCGCTACGGATGAGAATCAAGCCCATCCTTGCAACACGCGTAACCGGGCGCGATACGATTTGGCGCGAAAGGCCACGCCTCAGGTGTTGGTCTGCTCCGGCGGCACGTCGTGCGGATCCGGCAGCGGGGCCGCGGCGGCGCCCCGGCCCGCGCCGGCGGCGGGATGAGCGCCGAGCACATAGCTGGTCATGGTGAGCGAGCCCATGGTGCCGCCTTCGGCGAACAAGCTGGCCGTCTCGCCCGCCGCCTGGCAGAGGCCGGCCAGGTAGGCCAGGGGCAGGAAGTGCTCCGGCGTCGGCACGGCCAGGGCGAAGTCGGCGTGCCGCACCACACTGGGCAGGCTGGCCGGGTCGGAGGTCATGACGCTCTTGACCGCGCGGTCGAAGCGCTCGGCCCACTCGAAACCGGCGTCGGGCCGCTGCCGGTCCATCCGGCGCAGGTTGTGCACCACGTTGCCGCTGCCGACGATGAAG
>NZ_DASSVG010000273.1:0-2357 GCF_035706265.1 Ramlibacter sp.
GCCACAGGCGCGGCTGCCAGCGCAGCGTGTCGGGCACCGGCACTTCGCGCGCGGCATGGGCGAGCGTCAGCACCGGATCGCCCTGGGCCCAGCGCGCCAGCCAATCGGCCCGATAGACCTGGTACTGGTCCAGGAGGTCGGACACGCGCAGCGCGAGCTGGTGCAGCTTGCGCCCGTCGGCGTCGTCGTGGAGGAAGCCGCGCAGGGGCGCGAACTCGGGTTCGGCCAGCAGCGCCGGCAGCAGGCGCATCAGGCGCCACACGAGCCGCGATTCGTCCAGCGCCGAATCGCGTGGCACCGTATCCGGGCCGAGGACGGCGCGGTAGGCCTCCCACAGCGCGTGCGCGGGCAGCTGGGTGCGCAGCGCCGCCGCCACGCCAATGCCGCCCTGGGCGGGGTCGGCGGCGAGCGAAAGCTTGAGCCATTGGGCCACGCCGTTGCTTTGCACCAGGACCAGTTCGTCTTCCAGCGGGGCCACCGGATGCCGCTGCATCCAGGCCACCATCAGGTCACGCAGCGCCTCGGGGTGGTTGCCGTGGACCACCATGAAGCCGGGGGGAAGGGACTGCTCGCTCTCGTTCATCGCCTGTGCGCACTGTACTTCCTTCCAGCGCGCGGCCTGCCCGTCGCAGCGGCCGCCAAGTAGGCTGGCGGTGAGCCGCGCCAGCGCGAACCCCAGCGCTGACGGCACTCCGCCGCAGCGGTCCGGTCTTCAGGCGCGGCGGATCAGCGAGCGGGCGGCGACCGGCGCGGCGCGGCGGCGGGCTGCCCGTGCGGCACGAACAGAACGTGGCAGCCTTGCATCTCGTCGCCTTCGCCCGCGATCACGTCGCGGTAGCCCAGGTCCGCCATCGAGAGGGCGAGGACCTGGACCTGGTGGAAGCTGGCGACCAGCGTGCCGGCGAGCACCTGGCCCGTGCTGTCGCAGAACCCGATGCGGAAGCCGGGCCCTGGCTCGGGATGGCGGTTCACGCGCCGCAAGGCGGCCGCGACATCGCGCAAGGCGGGGACGAGTTCGGGAAGGGGATGGGCCCAGACGGGGGCAGGCGGAGTGGGCTGCGCGCTCGGCATGGCTTCACAGCTTAACCCGACAGGCTGGCAGGCACCAGTGATCTGCGTCAGGCACTCCCGAGAACGGTCATCATCCCGTCCTGGTCATCGAGATCCTGCAGCAGGTGCAGTTGCACCAGCCGGTGCCGCAGGTAGCGCAGCTGCGTCGGGCCATGAAGCAGCGCGAAGCGGTACATCTCCCCGGCCTCGTTGCGGAACGCCACCAGCACCGGCTTGCCGGAAACTGGCATCGTGCGGGCCCCCTTGAGGGCTGCCGCGAGCTCGCGGTCGCGGACGTGGGCGGGGCGATGCATGTAGAGATCCGGTTCCATGGCTTGTCCTGGCGGACATTCTGGGACCGGAATTCCGGCGCAAGGGTCTCTACGAAACAGGGCTGCAGCGTTATTGCGTGCGGTAGCGGCTCGATACGTGTCGTGAACATGCGCCGGGTCTTGTCACGTCACGCCGTGTCACATCGTCGCGAAGGGACCTGGCGAAAGCCTGAGCCAGCCGTCCCGCCGCGGAGTCATAGAAGGACGACGCGAACGTTCCTGCGGCTAGTTGGCGCGCGCCGGGAATGCCCTCTGATAGGCCGCCGTGCAGCTGGCGCGCATGTCTTCCAGTTCGGCACGTTGCTCCTGCAAGACCTGCTCGGAAGCTTCGCCACTCGCCACCTTGATGGCCAACGTCGTGAAGGCGGACTCCTTCTCCAGGAGCTGCCGGCGCACGCGCAGCCAGTCTTGCACTGCTTCGTTGTTCATACGGTTCGGAATTCTAGCTTTGTCGCCGGTCCGACGTTTCAAGGGGGCAGCGGCGACGCTCGGCTGGGCCCGGGCTGGCTCAGCCGGCCGAACTCGAGCTCACCGGGCTTTGCGCGTGCGCCCAGGCCGCTCGCGATGGCGGTCGGCGGCCTTCGGCCTCGGCGCCATGTCCTGGGGTGGCATCGGGGGATGCACCGCAGGTTTGGTTCTCGCCGCGCGCTTCATTGCCTCGAGCGCGCTATCCGCGCCGAATCCGCTGTGGGACCAGCCAGTTTCGTTCTGCGCGGGCGGCGACGCCGGTGCGGAACTCTGGCGCTGTACGTCGGTGTCCATGTGCCTCCTCCTGCGACTTTCGAGGGCCCCCGGCCGGCACTGCACACGGGGACTCATGTAGGCGAAAGGTAGCAGCTGAGCCATGGGAAAGCAATAAGAATCCTTCTCATCGCTGGCGCAGGTGTGACTTCCTTCGGACATCCACCCGCCTTCGCGAAACTTCCGGCCAGCTTTATCGCCTGAGCCCGCCGGCCTACCAGGGCATCGCCGCAG
>NZ_DASSVG010000274.1:0-14619 GCF_035706265.1 Ramlibacter sp.
GCACGCCCGCCACGGTGGCGGCCACCGCCGCGGCGAAGAGCAGCACCAGCCGCAGCGTCTCGCGCCGCGCCTCGTCCTGCCGTTCGAAGAAGCGCATGCGCGCAGTCTCAGAAGGCCACGCGCGGGGCCCGGCGTTCGTCCGGGCCCGCAGTCGCTTCGAGCATCGCCGCCGGCCGCATCCCGAACCAGCCGGCCACCACGTTGCCGGGGAACTGGGTGGCCGCGTCGTTGAAGGCCAGCACCTCGTCGTTGTAGGCCTGGCGCGCGAAGCCGATGCGGTTTTCGGTGGACGTGAGCTCCTCGCTCAGCGAGCGCATGGTGGCGTCGGCCTTCAGCTCGGGGTAGCTTTCGGCCACCGCCATCAGCCGGCCCATGCTGCCGCCCAGGGCCAGTTCCGCGGCCGCGAGGCCCTGCACCGCGGCGGCATCGGCCGGACGGGCCCGTGCGGCAGCCGCCGCGCTCACGGCGGCGCCACGCGCAGCCGCCACGGCCTGCAGCGTCTGCGCTTCGTGCGCCAGATAGCGCTTCGCGACTTCGACGAGATTGGGGATCAGGTCGTAGCGGCGCTTCAGCTGCACGTCGATCTGGCCGAAGGCGTTGGCGATGCGGTTGCGCTTCTGCACCAGCGCGTTGTAGGTGATGACCACCCAGGCGGCGATGCACGCCACGATGGCCAGGACGATCCAGGCAGCGGGACCCACGGGCAGCCTCCTTCCTCTTCTGGCGGGGATTATGCGGGCCGGCGCTCCGCTATCCTCGGCCGGATGACAGACGATCGTTCCGACGGGCTGGCCGGCCTGCGAGAGAGGTGCGCATGAAGTCCCTGGACGCCGACGTCCTCGTCCTCCGCGGTGGCATGTCGGGCCTGTGTGCCGCACTGGCCGCCGCGGAGCGGGGCGCCCGGGTGCTGGTGCTGGAAGCCCCGCCAGCGGGCCGCAGATGACGGCCGCCCTGTGCGACGCGATCCGCGCCCGCGGCGGCGTGCTCGTGGCCGGCGCCGGCCTGCAGCAGCTGCTGGTCGAAGGCGGCAGCGTGACGGGCGCGCTCGCCTTCGGCGCCGAGGGGGCGCTGGAGGCGCGTGCCGGCAGCATCGTCCTCGCTACCGGCGGCTTCCAGGGCAATGCCGAACTGCTGGCGCGCTACGTGAGCCCGCACGCGGCCTCGATGTACCTGCGCGCCAATCCGTGCAGCACCGGCGACGGCCTGCTGGCGGCGCTGGCCGCGGGGGCGGCGACCACCGCATCGCTGGGCGCCTTCTATGGCCATGCGATGACGGCGCCGCCGGCGCGCTTCGGGGCCGAACGCTTCCAGGAGATGAGCCACAAGTACGGACCCATGTCCGTCGCCCTCAACCTGGACGGACAGCGCTTCGCCGACGAATCCGCCGGCACGGGCGAGGAGACCCTCAACATCGCGATCGCGCGCCAGCGCGAGGCGACGGCGGCCTACGTGTTCGACGCCGCGACGGCCGAGCGGCCGTACGAGGCCGGCCCGCTGGCGCGCGTGATCGTCGAACGCGCGCGCCAGGCCGGCGGCCCGGTGCTGCAGGCCGATTCGCTGGAGGAACTCGCCCAGGGCATGCACGCCTGGGGCTTTCCGCCGCGCGAAGTGCTGCGCACGCTGCGCGAATTCAATGCGGCGGTGCAGGCCGGCGAAGGGCCGCTGCTGCAGCCGCCGCGGCGCGGCGAACCGCATGCGGTGGTGCAGGCGCCGTTCACGGCCGCATTGGTGCGCTCGGCGATCACCTTCACCTGCGGCGGCGTGACCGTGGACCTGGACATGCGGGTGCTGCGCCGCGCGGCCTCGGTCTCGCTGCTGCCGCTCGCCAAGGCGCCGGCCGCCGAACTGCAGGCGAGCGCCATCGCCCGGCTCTACGCGGCCGGCTGCGACGTGGGTGGAGTGTCGGGGGCGTCGTACATGGGCGGGCTGGCGCAGGCGCTGGTCACCGGCCGCATCGCGGGGACGCAGGCCGCGGGCCAGTGAGCTTCGGCTGCACGCGCGGGCGGCCGCGCGCCGCGGCCTCAGCCGCCTTCCAGCCAGGCGAGGATCAGCGCGGCGACCGAGGACGTGAGAAACAGCACGGCGATCACGACCGAGCCGAGCTTCCAGAGCTCGGCCCACTCCTGGCGCTGCTGCGTTTCCATGACTGCGTTCATCCTGTGCCGTCTGTGGGAACCACTGTGCGGGCCCACTGTGGCTCGCCGGCCGGCATCGCGCAAGGGGGGCCCCTGTCAGGTTTGACAGGGGGCCGGGCAAGGGAAAGGCGTACGGCTGGCGCCCCGGGGTCGCTCACTCGAAGTCGTCGCCCGCCAGCGCGGCTTCCGGGCTGCTCTGGGCGGCCCAGCCCTCGCCGGGCTCCCAGCGGCCGGGCGCCTGGATGCGCTGCACGGACGGGCCGGCCGGGCCGCCCTGCTGGCGCTGCAGCGACTGCGAGAACAGCCGCAGCAGCCACGTCCGCCGCAGCCGCCGCGCTTCGCCTTCCGGATGGTCCATGTCCGCCTCCCATGTGTGCTGGTGCCACTTTGCGCCGGTCGAAGGGCCCGTGGTGGCAGTGCACGCCGCCGTGGCGAGTAGGTCCGCAGCAGGACGCGGGGCAGGAAATGTCGACGGGTCTCGAGCCTTCCTGGCCGGTGCGGCATGATCGCCCGATGAGGACGCAAACCACCCATCGCATCCGCGGCGCCGCCAGCCTGGCGCGGCCCGGATGGCTGTGGGCCGCGGCGGTGGCGATGAACGCGCCGACGGTCGGCGCCGCCGCCCTGCTCGGCTGGTTCGCCTTCACGGCCGATGCGCCGGGCCTCGCCACGGTGGCGGGCATCCTGTTCGCCCTGCTGCTGTTCTGGGCGCTGCTGGTGATCCAGGATTCGTGGCGGGTGCTGCGCCGCTTCACGCGGCGCTTCGGCCCCGGCGGCGGCTAGGCGCCCGACTCCGCGGCCTGCGCCAGCACGCGCTTTTCCACGTCGTAGGAGCCGAACTGCTGCTGCGGCGTGCGCGTCTCGGGCAGCACGTAGATGTAGGCGCCGTACTTCAGCACCGCGGGCCGCAGCACGCGGTCGTAGAAGGCATGCGGCACGTTGACGCAGCCGTTGGAGATCCGGTTGTCATCCTTCTCCGGCGAGGCCATGCGCTCCGCGCGGCGCTCCTCTTCCGACACCTTGCGCATGCGGTGCATCGACACGGCGGCGTCGTAGTCGATCCAGATGATGTTCTCGCCGTGGTTGTTCTTGCCGGGGCGGGCGAGGAAGCGGCCGGCGGGCGTGGTCTTCTCGTTCTCCGCGATCTGCGACAGCGGCTTGCTGCCGATGCCCGGCGCGCTGTCGTCGCCGACCGCCTTGCCCAGCAGGATGGGCGCGTGGCTCTTGAGCTTGCCGTCGGGCGCGAACACATACAGCT
Organism: Ramlibacter sp.; assembly: GCF_035706265.1. Taxonomy (GTDB): domain Bacteria; phylum Pseudomonadota; class Gammaproteobacteria; order Burkholderiales; family Burkholderiaceae_C; genus Ramlibacter. The sequence goes on from NZ_DASSVG010000274.1 coordinate 3,394, forward strand.
CCGCGTTCTTCTTGTCGATCACGACGAACGCCTTCTTGCGGTTGTTGCGGGTGTAGGAAACCCAGTTCGCCACGTGCACCACGTCGTCCGGCGCGGCGTCGGAGCCGAAGTCCGCCAGCTTGCCGGGCTTCTGGTCCTCGGCGTCCTTCTGCGCCGACTTCCTGGTGGACTTGGATTTGTTCGCGGCGGACTTGCTGCCGTCCTTGCTCTTGCCCGCGGCCGCCTTGGGCTTGCCGGACTTCTTGGCTGAAGCGTCTGCCTTCTTGGACGAGGCGTCTGCCTTTATCGACGAAGCCCCGGCCTTCTTGGCTGGCGCGGTGACATGGGCGTCGGAGGAAGCGGTGGCGGCGAAGACCGGCGCCTGCGGCAGGGCCGAGCCGAGCAGGAGGGCGGCCCCCAGCAGGAGGCCGGCGCGCAACTGGTTCTGCATCTTGGTTTCGAAGCGTTGCTGTGACTGAGCGCAGCGTAGGCGACGGCGGCCGAGCACCGGGTGCGCGGATGGCGGCAGCCCATGTAGGAAGGACGCGCTGGGCCGGCGCACGGGTCACAATGCCTGCACCATGAACCGCCGCTTCGCCCTCGCCTGGCTCGCCTGCTGGCCCACGCGCGGCCTGCTGGCCCAGGAGATGCCGGCAGGGCCGCGGCAGAAGATTTCCGCCGCCAGGCTGTACGAGGCGCTGTCGGCGCGCTTCCCGCTGCGCCTGGCGATCGCCCCGGTGCTGCAGGTGCAGATCAGCGCACCGCGCCTGCTGCTGCTGCCGGCGCGCAACCAGCTTGGGGCGGCGCTGCGGGCGGAGTTCGCCGGCCTGCAGCTCGGGGGCGCGCAGGCCGGCGAGATGGACCTGGTGTTCGGGCTGCGCTACGAGCCGAGCGACCGCAGCCTGCGTGCGCGCGATCCGCAGATCCTGGAGATCCGTTGGCCGGGCCTGCCGCCCGAAACGGCGCAGGCCCTGCAGGGCCTGCTGCCCGCGCTCTCGCAGCAACTGGGCGAAGTGGTGCTGCACCGGTTCACGGCCCGCGATCTCGCCTTGCCGGAGACCATGGGCCTGCAGCCGCAGGAGCTGCAGGTCGTCGACGACGGGCTGCTGGTGCTGTTCGGGCCGAAGCCGCGCGGCGAGTAGCCCGGACGGCAGAATGCGCGGCATGGCGCGCCTTTCCCATCGCTTGCTGCGCGCGGGCTGCTGGCTCGCCTTGGCCTGGCTGTTGCTCGCGGCGCTGCCCGCGCGGGCCGCGGTGCCGCATCTCGAGCTCGAGATCGAACTCGATCCGGCCACTCGGCGCCTGCAGGCAAGCGCGCGCCTCACCAGCGAACGGGTGCCGGATTTCGCGCTGCATCCGCAGCTCGCGCTCGCGCGCGTCGGCATGGACGGCAAGGCGGTGCCACTCGCGAGCCTGCAGCGCCTCGCACCGGCGCCCGGCGAGCATCGCTTCACCATCGAGTACGCCGGCACGCTGCCGCCGCTGCCGGAGCGCACCCAGCCGTCCTCGGCCAACCCCGCTTCCCTCTATGCCGCCGCCGAAGGCAGCTACCTCGCGCCGGAGGCCGGCTGGTATCCGGACCCGGGCGTGCCCTTCACCTACACCGTCAAGCTCCGGCTGCCGGCGGGGCAGAAGGGGCTGGTGCCGGGGCGGCAGGTGCGCGCAAACGAAACGGGCGGCCACTGGATAGCTGAATACGCCTTCGCGCATCCGGCCGACGGCATCTGGCTGATGGCAGGGCCGTACCGCGTGGCGCAGCAGGCGGCCACGCTCGAAGACGGCAGCGTGGTCAACGTCCGCACCTGGTTCCATCCCGAGCTGGCCGAACTGGCGAGCGGCTACCTGCAGGACAGCGCGCGCTACCTGCAGCGCTACAGCCGCGCGATCGGCGCCTATCCCTTCGGCGATTTCAGCGTCGTCTCCAGCCCCTTGCCGCACGGGCTGGGCATCCCGAGCCTCACCTACCTGGGGCGCGAGGTGCTGCGGCTGCCCTTCATCCGCGCCACCTCGCTCGGGCACGAGGTGCTGCACAACTGGTGGGGCAACGGCGTGCGGCCCGACTGGCGCAGCGGCAACTGGTCGGAGGGCCTCACCACCTTCGGCGCCGACTACGCGTTCCGCGAGGACCAGGGTGCCGACCCCGCTCGCACGATGCGCCTGGAGTGGCTGCGCGACCTGCTGGCCGTGGCGCCGGCCGACGAGACGGCGCTCACCGGTTTCACCGCGCGCTCGCACGGCATCTCCTCGGTGATCGGCTATGCCAAGCCCGCGATGCTGTTCGTGATGCTGCGCGACGAGATCGGCCCGGCGGCTTTCGAGCAGGGCCTGCGCGTCTTCTGGCAGCAGCACCGCTTCCGCACCGCGGCCTGGAAGGACCTGGAGCGGGCCTTCTCGCAGGCCAGTGGCCGCGACCTGGCGCGTTTCTTCGCCCAGTGGACGCAGCGCGCGGCCTCGCCGACGCTGGCGCTCGCGCCGGCAACGCCGGGGCGCTTCCGGGTGCTGCAGCAGGGCGAGCCGTTCGACCTGCTGGTGCCGCTGCGGGTGCAAGTCGCCTCGGGCACGACGCGCGACATCGCCGTGCGGGTGAGCGAGCGCGAGACGCTGGTGGACCTGGCCGCGCGGGGCGTGCCGGAGGCCGTTTCGGTGGCGCTCGATCCCGAGCTGCGCCTCTGGCGCCGGCTCGATCCGGCGACCGTGCCGGCGATCCTGCGCGAGACCTTCATCGCGCCGCGGGCGCAGCTGCACGTGGCGGCGAGCGGCGCCGAGTGGAGCGCCGCGGCGACGGCGCTGGCGGAGCGCACGCTCGACGCGCAGCCGGTGCCGGTGGCGGCGGACGCGCTGCTCGCATCGGCGCAGGAGCCGGCGCTGGTGGCCGGCGACCGCGCTGGCATCACGCGCGTGCTGGCGCAACTCGGTCTCGGGGCGGTGCCGGAAGCGGTGGCGCAGGAAGGCACCGGCCGCGTGTGGGCGGCGCGGGCGGCCAGTGGCAAGCCGCTGGTGTTCGTGCTCGCCGATACGCCGGCGGCCCTGGCGGCGATGCAGCGGGCGCTGCCGCACTACGGTCGCCAGAGCTGGCTGGTGTTCCGCGACACACGGGTGGTCGCGCAGGGGGCGTGGCCGCCGGAAGTGGCGCCGCTGAAGTTGCACTGACGACGCGTAGTTCGTAGGCTGGTGCTGGAGCGACAGCGAAAGCCCAGCGCTCCGCTGCGCTCGCGCATCGCTGGGCTTCGGCCTGCGGCGCTCAGCGCCAGCCTGCGCAGGCCGCGGCCTCACGCGGAGGGCCTACGCGGAGGCCGCCGCGAGCGCGCTCGCCAACCCCCGCGCCGAGCGCGCATTCGCGCCCTTGCCCGTGATCGCCACGGCCGGCGGGTGCTGCAGCATGCGCTCGAACACCGCGCGCACTTCGTCGCCTTCGATCGCCTCGATCAGCGCGATCGTCTCCTGCGGCGTCGCCACGGCGCCGCGCACGAACAGGTCTTCCACCGCGCGCTCCATCGCCGCATAGGTGCGCTCCGAGGCGCGCACGCGCGAGACGGCGAGCTGGTTCTTGGCGCGCTCCAGGTGCACCGGGTCGATGGCCCCCGCGTGCTGCCGCAGCAGCCCGCCGGTGGCCGCCATCAACGCATCCAGCTTGTCCGGCGTGGTGATCGCGTGGACGATGAAGTTGAACCAGGCGTCGCCGCTCTCCGAGGTGGAGTGCGCCGTGTACGCCAGCCCCATGCGCTCGCGCACCGTGTCGGTGAACGGCGCCGACATGCCGCCTCCGAACAGGATCGTGGCCAGCGAGGCCGCGTGGCGCCAGCGCTGCCCGTCCACGCCCTCGCCCGCGGGCGGGACGACCGGCCAGGCGAGGTTGAGGAACACCTGCGAGACGCGGCCGAAGCGCTGCCCCACGGAGCGCCCGACATACGGGGGTGCCGCCGCCGGGACGGCCTGCCCGTCGGCGCCCGGCATGTCCGCGAACAGCCGCGCCGCCAGCGCGAAGAAGGCTTCGACGTCGAAGTCGCCGGCCGCTGCCACCACCGTGTTGCCCGCGCGGTAGTGCGCCTGCACGTGCCGCACCAGGTCCTCGCGGGTGAAGCGCTCGATGTTCTCCACCGTGCCGATCACCGGCATGCCCATGGGATGCGCGCCCCAGATCGCGCGGTCCAGCAGTTCGCTGGAGGTCTCCTGCGGATCCTCGGCGTATTCGATCGCCTCCTGCCGGATCACCTCCAGCTCGCGCTGCAGTTCGGCCTCGGGGAAGGTGCTGTTCAGGACGATGTCGGCCGTCATCTCCAGGAACTGCGGCACGTGGCGCGCCAGCCCGCTCATGAAGTAGCCGGTGGTGTCCTTGCTGGTGAAGGCGTTCACGTCGGCGCCGAGCCGCTCGGCGTCGAGGTTGATCTCCTGCACCGACCGCGTGGCCGTGCCCTTGAAGGCCATGTGCTCCAGCACGTGGCTGATGCCGTTGCTCTGCTCGGTTTCATCGCGCGAGCCGACGCGCAGGAACACGCCGACGCTGGCGCTGCGCACGTGCGCGATGGGGATGGCCAGCAGCCGCACGCCGTTGGCGAGGGTGCGAAGGACGGGGGCGCCGGCGGAAGCGGCGGCGGAGGCGGAATGGAGGTCGTGCTGGGACAAGGCGGCTCGATTGTGCAGGAAGCGCAACGGCTCAGCGTGCGGCGCCGCGCTGGCCTTCGGTCCACGGCAGCAAGGCCTTGGCGGCCTCGATGCGCAGGGCCAGGTCGACGGCGCGGTCGTTCATCACCTGCAGCAGGAAGCTGCGCGGATCCTGCGCAGACCCGGGCGCGGACCCGCCCTCGGCGGCCGGCTGCGCGAGCGCGCGCTGCAGGTCCGCCGCGCCCATGCTTTGCAGGCGCGACAGCAGGTCGGCCTGCGCATCGTTGCCGGGCGGCAGGTCGAGCCAGGGCTCGTGCACGAACAAGGCCGCGAGATCCGGGGCGACGAAGGCGGCCCAGCGGTCCTCGCCGCGCTCGCCCGGCGGCATGCCGCTGATCTGCGGGACCGATCCCTCGGCGGGGCTGGTGCGCAGGTGTTCGGCCGGCACGTCGGCAAGATAGCGCGCGCGCAGGGCCTCGACGAAGGCCAGTGCTTGCGCGCGCGGCACCGGCTGCGCCAGCGAGAACCAGAGCTGGTAGCCGCTGCCCGAGACCGCGATGCCGGGCGCGGGCAACTGCAGCTCGGACTGCACGCCCTGCCACACCGCCGCCAGTTGCTCCCAGGCAGCGGGGCCCGCCACTTCCAGCACGATGGCGCGCTCGCCCTGCGGGTCCTGCGGATAGAGACGTTGCAGCTCGGATTGGAGTCGGTTCATGGCGCGTTCGATTCTGCCTCGCGGGGCCGCCCTGCGCCGAGCAGGCACAATGCCGGGTTTTACGCAGCAGTATCCGGAGACAACAATGCGCTTCCCGTCCCGCCGCGCGGTCCTCGCCGCGGCCGCCCTCCTCGCCCTCCCCTTCGCCAGCACGGTCAGCCAGGCCCAGGCCTGGCCGGACAACAAGCCGGTGAAGATCGTGGTGGGCTTCGCGCCCGGCGGCTTCACCGACGTGCTCGCGCGCCTGATCGGCCAGAAGCTCTCCGAGCGCCTGCACACCCCGGTGGTGGTGGAGAACAAGCCGGGCGCCGCCGGCACCCTGGGCGCCGACCTGGTGGCCAAGAGCAAGCCCGATGGCTACACGCTGCTGCTGGCGCACAGCAACTCGAACTCGGTGGCGCCCTCGCTCTACCCCAAGCTGCCGTACCACATCCTGAACGACTTCACGCCGATCATCCCGGTGGCCAACACGCCGCTGCTGCTGACGGTGCACCCGAGCGTGCCGGCCAGGAACGTGCAGGAGTTCATCGCCCTGGCCAAGAGCAAGCCCGAAGGCCTGCGCTTCGCCTCCTCCGGCGGCGGCAGCGCGCAGCACCTGGCGGCCGAGCGCTTCCAGCTGGCCACCGGCACGAAGATGACGCACATCCCCTACAAGGGCAGCGGCCAGGCCATCGTGGACCTGCTCTCCGGCCAGGTGGAACTGAACTTCGAAAGCCCGCCCAACGTGATGGCCCACGCCCGTGCCGGCAAGCTGCGCCTGCTGGCCATCACCAGCAACAAGCGCTCGCCGCTGCTGCCCGAGGTGCCGACCATGGCCGAAGCGGGCGTGAAGAACGCCGAGATGCTGCAGTGGTTCGCGGTGATGGGCCCGGCGAAGCTGCCGGCCGACATCACCAAGCGCCTGAACACCGAGATCGCCGCCATCCTCAAGTCGCCCGACGTGGCGTCCAAGATCAACGAGCAGGGCGGCGAGATCATGGGGGGCTCGGCGGAGGATTTCGCGAAGTTCATCGCCACCGACAGCGCCGCTTTCGCCAAGCTGGTGAAGGACGCCAACATCAAGCTGGACTGAAGCGGCAATGACGCTCAAGACCTCGGACCTCTGCGACGCCTGCGAGGAGGCCCTGCCCTGCGCCCTGCCGTTTCGCGGCTGGGGCCAGCGGCGCGCCTTCGCGGGCGACATCCGCACGCTGCGCGTGCATGAAGACATCGCCCTGATGCGCGACATGGTCAACCAGCCGGGCCACGGCCAGGTGCTCGTGATCGACGGCGGCGGATCCGTGGCGCGTGCGATCTTCGGCGACGTGATGGCCGGCGTGGCCAGCCGCAACGGCTGGGCCGGCCTGGTGATCCACGGCGCCATCCGCGACGGCCACGAGATCGACGGCATGGACATCGGCGTCAAGGCGCTGGGCACCGTGCCCAAGCGCGGGGAGCGCACCGGTGCCGGCGAGAAGGACGTGCCCGTCAGCTTCGGCGGCGTCACCTTCGTGCCCGGCCGCCGGCTGGTGGCCGACGACGACGGCGTCATCGTGCTGCCCGAAGGCGTCACCGAGCGCGACATCCGCGTCGACGACGTGGTGGCCGCCACCGCCGCCTACGCCGCGGGCCCGGCGAAGTGACCCCGCGCACTCTGTACCGGCGCATCGTCGATGCGCACACCGTGCGTGCGCTCGGCGGCGACGGGCAGGTGCTGCTCTACGTGGACCGGCAGGTCCTCAACGAGTACACCAGCCCGCAGGCCTTCGCCGCGCTGCATGCCGCCGGCCGCACCGTGTGGCGGCCGGCCTCCACCATCGCGGTGGTGGACCACGTGAATCCCACCACGCCCGAGCGCAACGCGAAGACGATGGTGATCGCCGACGCCGAGCGCTCGTTGCAGGTGCGGATGCTGGCCGGGAACTGCGCGCGCCACGGCATCGCGCTGTACGACATGCTGGACGCCCGCCAGGGCATCGAGCACATCGTCGCCAGCGAGCAGGGCCTGGTGCTGCCCGGCATGGTGATGGCCGCGGGCGACAGCCACACCACCACGCACGGCGCCATGGGCGCGCTGGGCTTCGGCATCGGCAGCAGCGAGATCGAGCACCTGCTGGCGACGCAGACGCTGGTCTACACGCTGCAGAAGTCCATGAACGTCGACGTGCAGGGCCGCCTGGGCTTCGGCGTCACGGCCAAGGACCTGGTGCTGGAACTGATCCGACACGTCGGCGCCGACGGCGCCACCGGCCACGTGATCGAATACACCGGCTTCGGCATCCGCTCGCTGGGCGTCGAAGGACGCCTCACGCTGTGCAACATGAGCGTGGAAGCCGCTGCCCGCGGCGCGATCGTGGCGCCCGACGACACGCTGTTCGAATACCTGCAGGGCCGCCCGCGCGTTCCGCAGGGCGCGCTGTGGGATCAAGCCGTGGCCGCCTGGAGGCAGCTGCGCAGCGACGACGGTGCCCTCTTCGACCGCACCGTCACGCTCGACGCGTCGAAGATCGCGCCCATGGTGACCTGGGGCACCAGCCCCGACCAGGGCGCCACGATCGCGGCGGCCGTGCCGGACCCGGCGCAGGAACGCGATGCGACGAAGAAGCGCAGCGCCGTCCGCGCGCTGGAGTACATGGGCCTGCAGCCGGGGCAGCCGCTGGAGGGCCTGGCGATCAGCCACGCCTTCATCGGCTCCTGCACCAACAGCCGCATCGAGGACCTGCGCGACGCCGCCCGCGTGCTGCGCGGCCGCCGCGTGGCGCCGGGTGTGCGGGCACTGGTCGTTCCGGGCTCCACTCAGGTGCGCGCGCAGGCCGAGGCCGAAGGCACGGCCCAGGTCTTCCGCGACGCCGGCTTCGAATGGCGCCAGGCGGGCTGCTCCATGTGCGTCGCCATGAACGACGACCACCTCGGCCCGGGCGACCGCTGCGCCTCCAGCACCAACCGCAATTTCGAGGGCCGGCAGGGCCCGGGCGCGCGCACGCACCTCATGAGCCCCGCCATGGTGGCCGCCGCGGCGGTGACGGGCGCGCTCGCGGACGTGCGCAAGCTGCTGCCGCAGGGGAACTGAAGCGATGGAACCGTTTCGCACACTGACCGGCGTCGCCGCGGCCCTGCCGATGGCGAACCTGGACACCGACCAGATCATGCCCAAGCAGTTCCTGCGCGGGGTCGACCGCCACACCGGGCTGGCCGAGGGCTTCCTGCACGACCTGCGCTTCAGCGCGCCGGGCGTGCCGCGGCCGGACTTCGTGCTCAATCGCCCGCCCTGGACGCAGGCGAAGATCCTGGTGACCGGGCCCAACTACGGCTGCGGCTCCAGCCGCGAGCACGCGGTGTGGGGCATGCGCCAGCTCGGGATCGCCTGCGTGATCGGCAGCAGCTTCGGCGGCATCTTCGCCGACAACTGCACGCGCAACGGCGTGCCGGCCATCGCGCTGCCGCTTCAGGAAGTGGAGCGCCTCCTCGCCCTGGCCGCCGACGCCGGACGCTGCACCATGACGGTGGACCTGGAAGCGCAACTCATTGCCACGCCGGGCGACGGCCGCACGGTCGCCTTCACATTCGATCCGCTGAAGAAGGACATGCTGCTCAAGGGCCTGGACGCCGTCGGGCTCACGCTCGAGTCGGCAGCGGAGATCCGCCGCTTCGAGCAGGCGCACCTGGCCGCGCAGCCCTGGCTCGCATAGCCGGCGCCGTGCTGGCGGCGACCGGCCCTGGCGCCCGTCACCGCCCTCACGGCCGCACCGTGAAGGCAGACGGCCCCGGCCCGGGCTGCTCGACCGAAGCGACCAGGTGCGCCGTGATCACCGCGGCGGCGATGGCGAGGAGCGTGGTGGCGATGTAGCGGCTCATGGGGTGACCCCTTTGCTGGCGGCGGCAGGCGATGTCCATTGCGCCTCACTCTAGGAAATGGGGGCCGTCCGCGCATGTGCAATTCCGCACCTCGCGAAGCACATCGGGGGCCGCAGCGAGAACAGCGTCACGTTCGGCGCGACGAAAGAAGCGCCGCGCTGCCCGGCCTTGCCCGTACGGCTGCGCCCGCCGCAGGCAAGGCCCTTATGGATGGAAACCGGGCCGGCGCTTATGCTTTCCCCATGAGCCTGCGCTTCGACGTCGAGCACAGGAAGGGCTATGCGGTCGTGCGGGTCGAGGGCGAGCCTTCCCTGGGGCAGTTCCTGTCCTTCCTCCAGCTCATGCACGTGGAAACGTCCGGCTGGCTGGTCAAGCGCGCGCTGTTCGACCTGCGCGGCGTGGAGACGCTCACCAGCTTCACCGACCACTACGCCGTCGGCGAGGAAGCCGCCCGGCAGCTCTCGCACCTGCAGCGCGTTGCCTCGCTGGTGCCACCGGACCGCATCACCCGCGCCAGCGAGAAGACGGCCCAGCGCTCCGGCCTGAACCTGGTCATCTTCACCGACGAGGCGGAGGCGGTGGCCTGGTTGACCGCCTGAGCTGGGGCGCGCCGCCTCTTCTTTCAGGCCTCAGCTCGCCAGCAAGGCGCGCTGCACGCGGTCCCATGTCAGCGGCATCTCGCGCACCCGCACACCCACCGCATCGAACACGGCATTGCCGATCGCCGCGGCCAGCGGCCCGTGGGTCGGCTCGCCGGCGCCAAGCGACTTCTCCTGCGGCCGGTCGATCAGCGCGATCTCGACGGCAGGCACTTCGGAAAAGCGCAGGATCGGGTAGGCGCTCCAGCGCTCGCTGGTAATGCGGGTGCGGTCGAACTGCACCGCCTCCTTGAGCACCCAGCTCACGGTCTGGATCGCGCCGCCCTCGAGCTGGTTCTTCACGCCGTCGGCATGCACCACGCGGCCCACGTCCACGGCCAGCCACACGCGGCGCACCCGGAGGTCCTGCTGCGCCTCGACCTGCGCGACCGCCGCGCACCAGGCGCCGTTGTTCTTGTAGCGCGCGAAGCCCAGGCCCCAGCCCTCGCCTTCGGCCTTGGCGCGCGAGCGCCAGCCCGCCATCGCGGCCACCTGCTCCAGCACGGCCCGGCTGCGCGCGTCCTCCAGGTGGCGCAGGCGGAAGTCGAGCGGATCGACGCCCAGCGCCGCCGCGATCTCGTCGAGGAAGCATTCGGCCGCGAACACGTTGCAGTGCGCGCCCAGCGAGCGCAGCGAGGAGGTGCGCAGCGGCATCGTGAGCAGCCGGTGGTTGACGATGCGCTGGGCCGCGAAGGCGTAGCCCGGGATGGAATTGCGCTCGGCGCCGGCGCCGGTGTTCAGCGGCACGTTGATCGAGACCTGGGGCGGGAAGCCCCGTTCCAGCAGCGGCGCCGCATGGAACACCGGCACGGCCATCCGCCCCGGCCGCATGCTGTGGCCGTTGGACCAGATCTCGTGCTCCCACGCCGCGATGCGGCCCTGCGCGTCGACTTCCGCGCGCAGGTCCACCGCCATGGCGGCGCCGAAGGGCGCGCAAGTCAATTCGTCCTCGCGGGTCCAGCGCACCTGCACCGGCCGGCCCGGCACGGCGCGGGCCAGCAGGGCCGCGTCCACCGCCGCATCGTCGGCCCCGTTGTGGCCGTAGCAGCCCGCGCCCGGCACGTGGCTGACCGTGATCGAGGACGGCGGGATGCGCAGCAGCAGCGCCAGGTCGCGCTGCATCGGATAGACGCCCTGCGCGTGCGTCCACACCTCCACGCGGCCCGCTTCGTCCCAGCGTGCCAGCCCGCACGAAGGGCCGATGGAGGCATGCGCGAGATAGGGCCGCGCATAGCTGGCGGCGAAGCTGCGCACGGCCGGCGCCGCCGGCTCGGCGGGCTGCTGCTCGTGCACGACACTGGTCTCCGCCGGCTGCGAACGCAGGAACGCCGGCAGGTCGTCCGCGTCCGGCAGGCTCTCGCGCTCGCTCCAGCGCGCCAGCGCCTTCAGCTTGCGCAGCGCGCGGTCGGCGGCGTGGTCGTCCTCGGCGATCACGCCCAGGAAGCTGCCGTCGCGCAC
>NZ_DASSVG010000275.1:0-7090 GCF_035706265.1 Ramlibacter sp.
GCCCCGAGCTTCGAGACCCTGGCCCATTCGATCACCCGCGATGTCCATCCGCGCACGCTGCTGGAAGAGCTGTCGCGCCTTGGCCTGGCCCGCGTCGACGAGAGCGACGGCCGCGTGCACCTGGTCAACAGCGAGTTCGTGCCGCGCGCGGACCTGGACCGCATGCTGTCCTTCCTGGGTGCCAACGTCGGCGACCACCTGCAGGCGGCGGTGGCCAACGTGCTGAGCGACGGCAGCCGCCACTTCGAGCAGGCGCTGTTCGCCGACGAGCTCTCCGACGAATCGCTGGAAGCCGCCCGCGGCCTCGTCAGCGACCAATGGCAGGCGCTGCTGCACACCCTGGCGCCGGCCCTGCAATCCCTCATCGATGCGGACAAGGCGGCGGGTCGCCCCGCCGCCCAACGCATGCGCATCGGCCTGTTCGCGTTCACGGAGGCGATGGCGCCGCCCGAGGACGCCAACGGCACGCCCACATCCACGTCCACGATCCCTTCCTGATTCCCCAAGGAGTAGCCATGTCCGACCTGCCCATCTCGCCAGTTGCTCCGCAACCTTCCCGGCGGCGCGTTCTCGTCAGCCTGCTGTCCGCCGCTGGCGTGATGGCCCTGCCGTCCTGCGGCGGCGGAGGCGGCGGGGGCGTGGCCGGCGTCGACACCGGCGGCACCGGCTCGTTCTCCGCCGGCCGCATCACCGGCTTCGGCTCGATCATCGTCAATGGCGTGCGCTTCGAGGACAACGCCGCGCGCGTGTCGGACGACGACGGCGGCACGCTGGCCGCGTCCGCCCTCCAGCTGGGCATGGTGGTGCGGGTGCAGGCCGGTGCGATCACCCCCGGCAGCGGCGACGTGCTGCCGAGCGCGACGGCCACGGAGATCGTGGTCGAGAGCCAGATCAAGGGGCCGGTGGAGTCCAAGACGGGGACCGACACGCTGGTGGTGTTCGGCCAGACCGTGAAGGTGAATGCCGCCACGGTCTTCGAGCCGGGCGTCACCTTCGACAACATCGTCGCCGGCAACATCCTCGAGGTGCACGGTTTCGCCGATGCCGCCGGCGTGGTCACGGCTTCGCGCATCGAGCGCGAGAACAACGCGAACGAGTTCAAGGTGCGCGGCTTCATCGCCAACCTCGATGCCACGGCCAAGACGTTCGACATCGGCGGCGCCAGCTTCAACTTCCAGAATGCCACGCGCCTGCCGTCGACCGCCCTGCAGAACGGCCTGTTCGTGCGGGTGCGGACGGTGCGGCCGCCGGTGCAGAACGGGGCCGGCGAGTGGCTGGTCGAACGCATCGACCTGCGCGATCCGTTCGACGACAAGGACGAGGCCGAGATCGAAGGCATCCTGGTGCTGAACGCCGGGGTGTTCTCGGTCAACGGCGTGACGATCGACACCTCCAGGCTCGCTGCCGGCGCCGCCCAGGCGCTGGTCGGCCAGAACGTGGAGGTCGAGGGCCAGCTGGCCGACGGCGTGCTGATCGCGCGCAAGATCGAACTGGAGGACGTCGACGATGCGGCGAGGGTGGACGTGCGGGGCCCGGCCTCGGCCGTGAACAAGACTGCGCAGACCTTCGTCGTGCGCGGCCTGACCTTCCACTATTCGACCGACACCAATGTCACGCGCGTGGACGACGGCACCATTGCCGCCGACCTGGTCGACGGCGCCAACATCCGCGTCCGCGGCACCTTGCCCGTCGGCGGTGCCGGCAACATCGAGGCCACGCGCATCGACTTCCGACCGTAAGCGGCCCGGCCGGCCGACCCCGGGCGCCGCAGTCGGCCCGGGCGGCCCGTCGGGGGAATCCCGTCCATGGATGCGACTGCCCGAATGTCCCCAAGGGAGGACTCCATGCATATCGCCACCAGTGACCCGATCGCGCAATGGACCCTGCAACTCAGGGAGGTGCAGGAGATGTTGTCGGAGCGGCAGCGCGAGCTGCTGCATGCGATCTCGAGCCAGGGCCCCGGCCAGGAGGACCTGCGACGGCAGGTGCGCGCGCTGAGCTACAGCGCCATGGGCATCATCGGCGAGATCGAGAGGGAGCTGCAGCGCCGGCGCGCCCCCGCCGACGCCCGGGGCCATCGCACCGAGCGGCGGGAGACCGTGGCGGCCCGGTGAGGCGCCAGCCGGCCTGAATCGATCCAATCACGGGGCAGAAAGCTGCGGCCTGACATAATCGGCGCGCCGGCGGCCACGCGCCGCCGCGCGTCTTTCTGCCCGTAGCTCAACTGGATAGAGCAGCTGCCTTCTAAGCAGCAGGTCGGGGGTTCGAGTCCCTCCGGGCAGGCCAGATCGGCGTCCCGCAAGATCCCAGATCGTCCCGGAACCCGCGTCGTCATTGGGCGAACGCCGGATGACGTTGTCCCAGGGCCTCCTCGCTCGTACCATGAGATACCGCCACTTTGGCGGTATTTCTGGCGGTATCTCCCCAGTACGGCCGGGCAGGTACCGCCAAATGGAGCGGCCATGGCACTCACCGACGTCTTCGTTAGGCAGGTCAAGCACACCGGCAAAGCCGCCGGCGACAAGCACACGGATGGCGCCGGGATGTACCTGCTGGTCAAGGCGTCTGGCAAGTACTGGCGCTTCAACTACCGGTTTGCCGGAATGCGCAAGACGCTTGCCCTGGGCACCTATCCGGAAATCACGATTGCCAAGGCGCGGCAGCGGCGCGACAAGGCGCGCGAACTGCTCGCGGACGGCATGGACCCCGGCCTGGCCAAGCGCGCCGAGAAGCTCGCCACCGCCGTGGCAGCGGCGAACACCTTCGAAGCCGTGGCAAGGGAACTGCATGCGACGAAGAAGGCGTCCTGGAGCCCGAAGTACGCGGCGCGCTGGATCGAGCGCATGGAGAAGGATGTCTTTCCCTACCTTGGCCGGCTTCGCCTGCCGGACATTTCGGCGCCGATGGTGCTGGAAGTCCTGCGCAAGGTGGAAAGGAGGGGAGCCAACGAAACCGCTCACACCCTGCGTCAGACAGCCGGGCAGGTATTTCGCTACGGCGTGCAAACCGGTCGCTGCGAGCGCAACCCGGTGTTGGATCTGCACGGCGCACTGAAGCCCTTGGTCGTGAAGCACATGGCCGCCGTGCTGGAGCCCAGCAAAGCCGGCGAGCTACTGCGCGCCATCTACGACTACGGTGGCCAGCCGATGACGCGTGCAGCACTGCAACTCTCGGCTTTGCTGTTCCAGCGGCCGGGCAACATCCGGCAGATGGAGTGGCCCTGGGTCAACCTGGAGAGTGGCATGCTGACCATTCCGTCGCAGGCGATGAAGCGCCGGGTGCATCAGAAGCTCAATGGCCGACCCCATCTGGTCCCCTTGGCTACGCAGGCGGTTGCCATTCTTCGCGAACTGCAGCCGCTCACCGGGCATGGTCGCTACGTGTTCCCGTCCTTGCGCACAGGCGAGCGCCCGATGTCGGACAACACCGTGAACGCGGCGCTTCGCCGCATGGGGTTCGCTTCCGACGAGATGACGGCGCACGGTTTTCGCGCGATGGCCCGCACGTTGATGGTGGAGAGGTTGCCCGGCATCGACCCGGAGGTGATCGAGGCCCAATTGGCTGACGGCAAGACGGGCCCGCTCGGCGCTGCGTACGACCGTGCCGATTACCTGGAGCAGCGGCGGAAGATGATGCGCGAGTGGGCGAACTACCTGGACCGGCTGCGGCGCGGGGCGGACGTGGTGGAGCTCCGTGCTGCCGCGAGACGGAAGCGTCCGACATCAGGAGCAACGCAGACGCGATAGCTACCGGCCCAAATATCACGTCGGTCGCTTCGCCGCACCCGCTGCGCCAGGTGAACTGAGACAGCGGCCGCCTCGCTGCGCGCCCGAAGAACGCATTGGCAGCGAGCGCGCAGATGTCCACCGCAATCCCCCCGCAAGCCCCCGTCCTGGGGTGAGGGGGCTTGTGGGGGGATCTTCGAGCGGTGGGCCGCGAAGCCGGCGCACCGCTTCGCTTGCTGAAGCTGGCGACACGACCCAACTCCCACCCTTGAAATAGCGAATGGGGGGCCCACCCCCCGCCCGGCCCCGGGCGGGAGCGAGGAGGGGCAAGCGAGAGGATCGGTTTTCACGACTTCAAGACGATGGTCGGCTAGCCGTCCTTGCAAGGATCTCCGTCATGTCTTGCGTCCGAGTCGACCGACGCAATGCCCATCTGAGCATGCGGGGGCGCCTGGTACTCCGCCGCCCCATGTTTCGCCACCGGTTGGCGATCAGCCGCAGCCCAGGCGCGAAACCCAGATCCACACTGCTGCCGAACCTGCTGCGGCCGCCCCGAGATGTGTCAGCCACCATTCCCACTCCCGATGGCGTTGCTGCATCAGAGGCTGCAATGCCGATCTCAGTTGCTGCATCGCGGCGCCGAGCTCAGCGCCGAATGCGACCCGCGCGGCATCTGCCATGGCCCGACTTTGCTGCTCGATCGAGCGGCGCGCAGTCTCGTCGACTCGCATCGCGAGGTGGTGCACAGCCCGCGTCTTTGCATTTTCCGTGATCGCCGCCATCCTGCTCTCGAACGCCGCCAGGTTGTCGCTCAGCTCGGTCTTCGCTTGCAGCAGCGCTTCGCACGACCCGGTCAGCAGCGGCGCAAGCGCTTCCACCTGCCGGATCAGCTTCGCGGTGTCGCCCACTGCTTCGACAATCAGCGCCTCGCGTGCCGTGGTGGGATCGTTCATGCTGCTCGTGGAGCGGCGTCGCCCACCTGGTGCGTCAGCGCGTGGAGTTCCAGCGCGGCGAAGCAGGCGTCGAGTTCGGGGACCACACCTCGCGCAAGACGCTGTGTCGCCAGCTTTTGCGCCAGAGCCACTTTCTCGGCTGCCGAATCCGTCTCGGCAATGGCGGCCTTGTAGTCGCTCGTGTCCGCGGCCAGTTCCATAAGCGACCGGCCGGTGCCGCGAATACGCGCATACACTTCGTTGTACCGCAGGTACGCCGCTGTCCGCGGCTGCACGGAACCCGAGGCCGCACAGTAGGCGAGCAGCGTCTCGAAAGTCCGCGCCACCGGGGTGTCGTCCTCGACCTGGTTGAAGACGAGGCGAATTCGATCCGCAGGCACACCGATGCGCGCCAGTTCTGCCAACGTGGCTGCCGTGTCCTGTTGCTGCTTTCGAGGTGGCACGGTCGGCACGACGAATGCGTCGAAGTCCGCGTGGCTGCCGCTGTACCGGCGCATCAGCGCAAGCAGCTCTTCGACATTGCTCGCCCCGACGTCGACGACCAGATTCGACACGGTCTGCAGATACTCCTGCAGCTGAGCGAACTGCCGCCCGCGAATCGTCACGGGCTGTCCATCGTCGGCGTTGATGCTCTCCACCGCGACGAAGTGGCAGCCGGGAATGCGCGGGGCGAGCAGATGGTGGGCCACTGTGCTCTTGCCCACATTGCCTGAGAAGTTGATGACGGCCAGTTTCATTGGATCTCCTGGTTGCGAAGCAGCGGGTTGCCGGGATGGGCGCTGAAGAAGGCCTCAGCGATGTCGTGGCCGCTGGAGCCCTCCAGTGCGGAAGGGGTAGCAGTTGGCGGCAACGAAGCTGCAGGCGCTGAAGTCGCTGGACTTCGTGGGGCTGACTGCGGGACCCGTTGTGGAATGACTCGGGCGCCTACGTGCTGGTTGTGGAACCGTCGCACCTCGCGGCGCAGCGCACTCGTGCTGAGTTCGACGCCGACGTCGGCGAGCGCCTCCCGAATCGCCTCGTAGGTGTAGCCGGCACGCCGCAGCCGCTCGATCTCGGAGGCATACACGGCCGCCTTGCGGTCGATCCGTCCTGGCGGGCGTCTGGGGTGCAGTTGAACGATGAAGTCGCCGCGGGCCATCCCTGCAATCTAGGACGACGAGGACCGGTCGACCGCGATGATTTCAGCCGCTGATTCATCGGATCAGCGATCGGAGCGCGGCGGCTGCTCGTCGCATCGCGTCGTCTGACCGACGGGTGAACGCCGTTCTTGCGACGGGGCGGGACAGATGCCCGTCCCCTGTGCGTCACCTCCGTCGGCTCCGCCGCGCCCTGCAGACGGATTTGCGGCGCGCCGCGTCGGTCCCCGTGGTCTTGCAAGTCCACGGAGCGATGAATTCGTGGCCGAATTCATCGCCATCAGGCCTTGGCGACAGCCAATATTGAAGGTGTAGGTGAGTGCAGGATAGGCGGCTTGCCGCCGATTTGTGAAGCGTGCTGCAGCCTGTGGCGAGCGTCCTGCACCGGCCTGGCCTGCGTCAACATGGCCCACCCCCAAGCTTGCGAATCACTCGATATTTCGATAGACTTTGAATTATGGAAGAAAAAACCGCCGTCGCCGCCCTTGCCGCACTGGCGCAGCCCCTGAGGCTGCGGACGTTCCGCGCCCTGGTGGGCGCTGGTCCCGATGGGATGACCCCGGGGACCCTCTGCTCCATGCTGGATGTGGCGTCGTCGTCTCTGTCCTTCCACCTGAAGGAACTGGTCCACGCCGGGATGGTGACGCAGGAGCGCGATGGCCGGAACCTGATCTACCGCGCCTCCCTGGAGCGCATGTCCGAGCTCATGGACTACCTCGCCGCGCACTGCTGCCTCGGCGCCGGGTGCGAGGAGATCACCGTCCCCAACTGCAAGAACTGCTGACCTAAAGGAGAACTGCCTTGAAGCGCTTTCACGTCCACCTCCACGTCGACGACCTGCAACAGAGCATCGGCTTCTATTCCAAGCTGTTCGCGGCGGAGCCTGCGCGGCGGGAGGCGGACTACGCCAAGTGGATGCTCGAGGACCCGCCTGTGAACTTCGCAATCTCAACCCGCGGGGCGAAGCCGGGCGTCGACCACCTGGGCATCCAGACGGACAATGCGGAAGATCTGGCCGTCCTCAAGGCCCGGGCGGAAACCGCAGACATGGCGCTGCTGGACGAAGGCCAGACGACCTGCTGCTACGCGCGCAGCGAGAAGCACTGGGTGACGGACCCGCAGGGGATCGCGTGGGAGCACTTCCACACCCTGGGCAACATCCCGGTCTTCAACGAACGCGAGTCGACAACGCGCCAGGCCGCCGCATGCTGCTCCCCGGCAACCCCTTCGGGCAAGCCCGTCGGCATCCCGGTCAAGTCTTCCTGTTGCTAGCGCC
>NZ_DASSVG010000276.1:0-2963 GCF_035706265.1 Ramlibacter sp.
GCCGTGGGGCAGAAGAAGGCGCCGATGCCGGCGCCGGCGGCGCGGATGCGCTCGGCCAGGTTGCCCTGGGGCACGAGTTCGAGTTCCAGCTTGCCGCTGCGATAGAGCTCGTCGAACACCCAGCTGTCCACCTGGCGCGGGAAGCTGCAGATGATCTTGCGCACGCGGCCCGCCTTCAGCAGGGCGGCGAGACCGTGGTCGGCGTTGCCCGCGTTGTTGTTGACGACGGTGAGGTCCTTCGCGCCCTGCGCGATCAGGCCGTCGATCAGTTCCGCGGGGATGCCCGAAGTGCCGAAGCCGGCGATCAGGACGGTGCTGCCGTCGCGCACGTCCGCCAGGGCCTCGGCGATCGAGGCCGCGATCTTGTTGATCATGGTGGTCCTTGGGAGGGGAGCCGGGGGGCCGGTCGTTCGCCGCGTTGATGTTCGCGTAACGAACAACTGTTCGTATAATGAATTCTACCCCGAAACCTGTTCCATGTCCCAAGACCCTTCTGCCGAGCTCCGCCCGGGCGACTCCTACGTGCAATCGTTCGCCCGCGGGCTGGAAGTGATCCGCTCCTTCAGCGCCAGCGCACCGCGCCAGACGCTCACCGAGGTGGCCACCCGCAGCGGCCTCACCCGCGCGGGGGCGCGCCGCATCCTGCTGACCCTGCAGACTCTGGGCTACGTGGAAAGCGACGGCAAGCAGTTCGCGCTGACGCCGCGCATCCTGGACCTGGGCTTCGCGTACCTGTCCTCCATGCCGATCTGGAACGTGGCCGAGCCGGCGATGGAAGCGCTGGTGGAGCAGGTGAAGGAATCGTGTTCGGCCGGCGTGCTGGAGGGTACGGACATCGTCTACGTGCTGCGCGTGTCCACCCGCAAGATCATGCGCAACGCGCTGGGCGTGGGCTCGCGGCTGCCGGCCTACTGCACTTCGCTGGGCCGCATGCTGCTGGCGGGCCTGCCGGACGACGCCGTGCTGGAACTGCTGCGCGCCTCGCCGCTGGAGCCGCGCACCCGCCACACGCTCACCGACCCCGAAGCCCTGCTCGCCAAGGTGCAGCAGGCGCGGCGCCAGGGCTGGTGCCTGGTGAACCAGGAGCTCGAAGAAGGCCTGGTTTCGATGGCCGCCCCGATCGTCGACCGCAGCGGCGCCACCATCGCGGCACTGAACATCAGCGGCCAGGCCAACCGCACGCCGCCGCGCCAGATGCAGGAGGCGATGCTGCCGGCGCTGCGGGCGGCCGCAAGGGACGTGTCGCAGCGGCTGGCGCGGTAGCCGGATCGCCTCACACTATCTGCGTCGCGATCTCGAATTTCTTGTGCAGGGCCTTGTGCAACGGGCAGGCGTTCGCCACCCGCAGCAGGTCGTCCTTCTGCTGCTGCGACAGGGCCCCGCCGAGCGTGATCTGCCGCTGCATCCGGTAGGTGGTGTCGTCCTCGTCGTGCAGCAGGCTCACTTCCACGCTCTCCAGCGGGTACTGCTTGCGCTTGGCATAGACCTGCAGCGTGAGGATGGTGCAGGCGACCAGGGAGGAATCCAGCAGGTCGTGCGGATCGGGGTCCCGGCCCGACCCGCCCATGGACGCGGACAGGTCGGCGCGCCAGCGCTCGTCCTTCAGCGAGAGTTCGACAGCGGTGCTGCCGGGGATGCTGCGGCCCTGGACGGGGGCGGAGGATTTGCTCATGGGCTCTCCTGACGCTGGGCTTCGGCCTGCGGCGCTCAGCACCAGCCTGCGCTCGGCGCTCGGTGCGCCCTCGCCCAGCTTACTTCAGCCGATCTCGCGCAGGCGCCTTTCCTGCCGCTGCACCAGGAAGCGGATGTCGTCCACGTCCTGGGCCGAGAGCTTGGGGCCGGGCTTGCGCACGAAATCGGAGGCGATCACGCCGCGCTCCTTGAGCAGGAACTTGCGCACGGCCAGGCCCACGCCGGCCTGCTGCTCGTAGCGCGCCAGCGGCAGGTAGGCGTCGAAGAGGTCGTGGGCCCGCGCGCGCTCGCCGCGGGCATGGGCCGCCACCACGTCGACCATCATCTCCGGATACGCGAAGCCCGTCATGGCGCCGTCGGCGCCGCGGGTGAGCTCCTCCGGCAGGAACAGGCCGCCGCCGTTGCCGGTGAGGATGGCGACGCGCTCGATCTCGCCCTTGCCGCTGGCCGCGCGGATGGTCGACAGCTTGGCGAGACCCGGCCAGTCCTCGTGCTTCAACATCACGCAGGTGGGCGAGTTCTTCAGGATGCGCAGGATCACCGAAGGCGCCATCTGCACGCCGGTGGAAACGGGATGGTCCTGCAGCACCCACGGCACCTTCGGCCCCAGCGTCTCGTCGACCATCTGGAAGTAGGAGACGATCTGGTCGTCGGTGCGCAGGCTGGAAGGCGGCGCCACCATCACGCCGGAGGCGCCCAGATCCATGACGGCATCGGTCAGCTCCTTCATGGCGGCGAAGCCGGGCGCCGAGGCGCCCACCACCACCGGCACGCGGCCGTTCACGCGCGCCAGCACCTGGCGCACGAACACGCGCGACTCCTCGATGGTGAGCTTGGTGGCCTCGCCCATGATGCCCAGCACGGTGAGGCCGGTGACGCCTTTTTCCAGGCAGAAGTCCACCATGCGGTCGGTGCTGGCAAGATCCAGCGCGCCGCTGTCGGTGAACGGGGTGACGGTGATGAGGTAGACGCCCTTGGCGTTGCGATCGAGCTGGTTCACTGCGGGTCTTCAGGTGACGGTGGGCCGATTCTCGCCTGCCACGGGCGCGTCGCGCCGCAGCAGCTGCATCACCATGGCCACCGTCACTCCCGCGATCCCGGCCAGGTCGGCCACCCAGCCCGGATACGCCAGCAGCACGCCGGCCACCAGCAGCAGGGTGCGCTCCACCCGCGTCGTCCTGCGCAGCGCCCAGCCCTGGAAGCCGGCTGCCAGGGCGGCGATGCCGAGCCCGCAGGTGAGCGTCACCTCCGCGATGGACCACCAGTTGGCG
>NZ_DASSVG010000277.1:0-3930 GCF_035706265.1 Ramlibacter sp.
CCGGCCCGACGCGAGCGGCAACAACTTCATGTTCCGGCTGCTCGGTGTCGAGGCGATCACGGTCGTCCCCGGCGGCAGCAACATGGCTGCCGCGATGCAGAAGGTCGCCGACGAGGTCGCCGCCCTCGGGCGCAAGGCCTACGTCATCCCGGGCGGGGGCTCCAACGCCATCGGCGGCCTGGGCTACGTCGCCTGCGCCCAGGAGCTGCAGCAGCAGCTGTTCGACCAGGGCCTGCGCATCGACCGCCTGGTGGTCGGCTCCGGCAGCTCCGGCACCCACGGCGGCCTGGTGGCCGGCTTCCTGGGCAACAACATCCGCATCCCCATCACCGGCATCGGCGTCAGCCGCGACCCGGCGGACCAGCAGCCGCTGGTGCTGAAGGAGGCGCAGGCCGTGCTGGACCTGCTGGGGGTGCCGCTGAAGGTGCAGCCGGCCGACGTCCACTGCGTGGGCGGCTACTGGCAGCCGAAGTACTCGGTGCCCAACGCGCGCATGGTGGAGGCCGTGCAGCTGCTGGCCCGCACCGAGGGCATCCCGCTGGACCCCGTCTACACCGGCAAGATCATGGCGGGCCTGATCGGCCTGGCCCGCGAAGGCGTGCTGCGGCCGGACGAGAACGTGTTGTTCCTGCACACCGGCGGCCTGCCCTCCCTGCACGCCTACGAGCCGGAGGTTCTGGGCGAGCGCAAGGACCTCCCGGCCTAGTCCGGGCGACAAAGTTCCGGGTTCGGGGGCCCGCGCCGCGCGACTTCCGGGCGCGGCGCCGGCCGCGCCGGGCGACACTGGGTCCTTCCCCGACTGGCGCACGGCCGGGACCTTCTGCACAATCCCACCAAGGTATACATCAGAGGGCCTGGGGACGTGCTTTCCGCTACGGTGCCGATTTCGGCCAGCTTCAGCCTGCGCCGGCGCTTTGCCATCACGAGCCTGATCGTGATCGTCGGCATCGCGCTGGGCCTCGGCTGGCTGCTGTCGGACATGCTCACCGAGCGCATGCTGCGGCGCGAGGGCGAGGTGAGCATGGAGTTCATCCGCAACCTGCTGTCGACCGACCGCTCGGCCGATTTCCTGCGCGAGCCGCAGGACAGGGAGCTGCGCAACCGCTTCCTCAATTCGATGGAACACCTGTCGTCGATGACGGAGCCGGTGCGCGCCAACGCCTTCGGCCCGGACGGCACCGTGGTCTGGTCCACCGACCACAACCTGATCGGCCGCCGCGACGCCGACAACGAGGAGCTGCAGGAGGCCCTGCGCGGCGACCTGGTGGTGCACAGCGGAACCCTGGGCAGCCAGACCGAGAAGCTGGAACACCAGGGCCTCTCCCAGCAGACGCACTACTACGTCGAGAGCTACATCCCGATCCTGGCCGACGAGTTGTCCAGCCAGGTGCTCGGCGTGATCGAGCTGTACAAGGTGCCGGTGCAGCTCAGCGCCGCCATCCGCGCGGCGGTGCTGCAGCTCTGGGTGGCTTGCGCCGGCTCGGCGCTGGTGCTGTTCCTGGCGCTCAACGGCGTGGTTGGCCGGGCCGACCGCATCATGCGCGAGCAGCAGGCGAAGCTGTCGGAATCGCAGGCGCTCTCCAGCGCGGTGGAGCTGGCGGGCGCCGTGGCGCACAACCTGCGCAATCCGCTCGCCTCCATCCGCACCGCCGCCGAGATGATGGACGGCAACGCCGCCCACCTGGCGGACCAGGCCGAGCATCGCGAGGACATCATCCAGTCGGTGGACCGCGCCAACCGCTGGATCACCGAGCTCGTGCGCGTCTCGCACGCCAGCCAGCTGCCGCTCGCGCCCGTGGCCACCACTCCGATGTGGCGCGACTGCCTGCAGGAGCTGCAGCCCGAGATGACGCGCCAGCGCGTCGTCTGGCAGCTGCAGGAGGGCGAGGCGCCGGAGGTGCTGGCCCATGCGGCCATGCTGCGGCAGATCCTGCTGAGCGTGCTGGCGAACGCGATCGAGGCCATGCCCCGCGGCGGCCCGATGGCGATAGGCTGGCAGGAGCAGGAAGGACAGCTCCACCTCACGGTGGACGACGCGGGGTCGGGGGTGAGCGAGGAGGTGCGGCAGGCCCTGTTCCGCCCGTTCTTCAGCACGAAGAGCGGCGGCCTGGGCATCGGGCTGGCGCTCGCGCGCCGGACCCTGGCACAGTGGAACGGGACGATCGACCTGTTCTCGCGCAACGGCACGGGCACGCGCGTGGTGATCACGCTGCCGCTCGTGGAAGGAAACGGCTGAAGTCATGGCACAACTGCTGGTCATAGAGGACGAACTGGTTCTCGCCAAGAACATCGCACGCTATTTCGAACGCCAGGGCCACACGGTGGCCGTGGTCCACGATGGAAGGGCCGGCGTGGAGGCCGGCCGCGAGCTGCGGCCCGACGTGGTGATCGTCGACTTCCAGCTGCCGGGCCTCGACGGCCTGGAGGTGATCCGCGAGCTGCGCCGCATGGACGACGAGATCCGCATCGTGATGATCACCGGCCACGGCACCATCAATCTCGCCGTGGAGGCGATGAAGGCCGGCTCGATGGACCTGCTCACCAAGCCGCTGTCGCTCGCTTCCCTCGACGAGGTGGTGCAGCGCGCCGTGCGCGAGCGCGCCGGCCGCACCATGCTGCGCTACTACCAGCAGCGCGAGAACCAGCACGCCAGCGTGCACGCGCTGATCGGCGAATGCGCCGCGATGCGCCAGCTGCGCGAGATGATCCAGGCCGT
Source organism: Ramlibacter sp. (assembly GCF_035706265.1). Lineage (GTDB taxonomy): Bacteria > Pseudomonadota > Gammaproteobacteria > Burkholderiales > Burkholderiaceae_C > Ramlibacter. Next base: position 2,717 of record NZ_DASSVG010000277.1, read on the forward strand.
GGCGGCCTCGGAGCCCTCGGACAATTCGCCCGCCCCGCCGGTGCTGGTGCAGGGCGAGACGGGCACCGGCAAGGAGCTGGTGGCGCGCGCCTGCCACCTGGCCAGCCCGCGCGCGGGTGGCCCCTTCATCGAGGTGAACTGCGCCGCGCTGCCGGCCAACCTGATGGAAGACGAGCTGTTCGGCCACGAGAAGGGCGCCTTCACCGATGCGCGTGCGCGCAAGGTGGGCCTGATCGAGGCCGCCGACGGCGGCACGCTGTTCCTCGACGAGATCGGCGAGCTGGAGCTGACGCTGCAGGCCAAGCTGCTGCGCGTGCTGGAGAACTACAAGGTGCGGCCGATCGGCTCGGTGCACGATCGCAAGATCAACGTGCGCATCGTTGCCGCGACCAACCGCGACCTCGCCGCCGAAGCGAAAGCCGGCCGCTTCCGCAGCGACCTGGTGTACCGCCTGAGCGTGTTCCAGGTCCGCATCGCGCCGCTGCGCGATCGCGGCGACGACGTGCTGCTGCTGGCGCAGGAATTCCTGCAGCGCCTGGGCGCGCGCTACGGCCGCCCCGCGCTGAAGCTGGAGCCGGCCACCGCCGCGGCGCTGCGCAGGTACCCGTGGCCCGGCAACGTGCGCGAGCTGCGCAACTGCCTGGAGCGCGCCGTGCTGATGCAACGTGGCCCCGTGCTGCTGCCGGAGGACCTCGGCCTGTCGGCGCCCGACGCGCTGATGCCCGTGACCGCCTCCGCGCCGGCGCCGCACCACCACGACGGGCCGCCGCAGCCGATCGCCACCCGGTCGCCCGTGGTGGTGCCGCTCGACTCGGTGGAGCGCGAGCACCTGCTGCAGGCGCTGGAAACGCACGGCTGGAACGTGAGCCTGGCCGCGCGCGCGCTGCAGGTCACGCGCGACACGCTGCGCTACCGCATGGCCAAGCACGGCCTGCAGCGCCACGAGCGCTGACCGCAAGACACCAAAGTGCCTGGGTGCGCGCCAGCGCGCAGTGGGTTCTGGGTGTGGACACCCAGCTTGCCTTCGAGGGCGTGCGATCTGGCACGAAAACCGGGCTTCCGCGGCCCTGGAGGCCGCGCTTCGGCCCTGGCACGCGACCTGCAATGAATGGATGCGTGCGCAGAAGCCCGAGTCGCCCCGCAGAGGGCGACCAAGGGGCTGGTCGGTCAGGACCTCCTGCGCCATCCGTCCGTGGCATGCCGCTGGTTTCGTG
>NZ_DASSVG010000278.1:0-17726 GCF_035706265.1 Ramlibacter sp.
CTGCAGGCGGGGGAGTTCGGCCCGGAAGTCCGACAGGAAGGTGACCCGCGCGAACTGCCTGGCGATGTCCGGGTCGGTGCGGCAGAAGCTGTTGGTCAGTTCGACGGCGAGCTCCGGCTGGTCCGGCGCGCCCATGATCGCCGGCGCCATGTTGCTGGACCAGCCGAGATAGTTCGAGTCCATGGTGTGCAGCAGCGCCTCGATGTCCGCGCGGCTGAAGCCGCCGACGTAGTCGCCGTCGTTGATGTAGCACGGCGAAGGCCCGACCATCACCTGCGCCAGGAACTGGTCCGGGCATTGCAGGTTGGCCAGCAGGCCGATCATGGCGCTGACCGAATGGCCGACGCAGATGGCGGGGGCGCTCGTCACCGCGGCCAGCACCTCGCACAGGTCGCTGGCGTAGCCGTGCAGGCTGGCGTACTTGCCGCGGTCATAGGCGGAGAGATCCGACTGGCCGCTGCCCACCAGGTCCAGCAGGATGCAGGTGTGGGTCTCGGCGAAATGCGGCGCCAGCAGGCGCCACATGTTCTGGTCGCAACCGAAACCGTGGACGAAGACCATCGGCGGGCCTTCGCCGTGCACGTGGACGTTGTTGCGCTGCAGAACCGACATCCGTGATCCATCCCTTCGACGGCCCCGACGACGGGCCGAAGCGACGGATTCTGTCTGGGCCGCTTGCGGCCGCGTGTAGGACGGGACGGACGCCCGGTGGCGGAAGCGGCGAGATTCGAACTCGCGGACGCCTTGCGGCGTCGCCGGTTTTCAAGACCGGTGCATTCAACCGCTCTGCCACGCTTCCGGAAGGCGCGATTTTAAGTCGCGCGGGCGCCCGCCGCGGCCAGGGGCCTTCAGCGGTCGCCGTCGTCGCCGCCCGAATGGTCGGGCCGGAACTCGCGCACCTGCAGCCGGCTGCCGTCCCAGTAGCCCTCCACGCGCAACGTGGCGCCGACTGCGGGCAAGGGCGGCTTGGCCGGCAGCAGGAGGTCGAACACGCGGCCGTCGCGCACCAGCAGGCGCGCGGTGCGGCTGGCGGCATCGACGGACTGCAGTGTGCCGCTCAACTCCAGCACCGCCCGCTCCGGCGGCTCGCCGGGGATGGTGACGCGGCTGGCGGCGACGCCGGAGGCGCGCTGCCGGCCCTGCACCTCCACGAAGGTGCCCACGGCGAGGCTGGCGGCATTGCCGCCCACGAACTCGGCCGCCGAGGCATCCACGGCCTGGCCGCGCACCACGAAGCTGCCCGTGCCGTCGACGGCGGTGATCGATCCGCGCAGTTGCGCCCGGCGCCCGCCCTGCGGCAGCGGCTCGATGCGCGCCGCTTCCGCGCGCCGGCTGTCGTTGCCGCGCGAACGCGCCTGCACGGTGAGGTAGCTGCCTTCGCGCACGGCGTCGCGCTCGCCTTGTGCCAGCGCCGACAGGTCGACCTCCACGCCCTGCACCACCGCGCGGCCATCGGAACGCAAATGCACCGCCCCGCTCACGCGCAGCGACGCCGTGGCCGCAGCCGGCGCCAGCAGCGCCACGGCGGAGGCCTGCCAGCGCGCCGGCAGCTGCGCCGTCCACGGCACGACGGCGATCACCGCCGTGCCCGCTTCCAGCGCCGGCACGCCGGTGGCGCCCGCGGTGTCGAGAGGTCGGCCCGCCAGCAGCAGCGTGCCGCCGCTGCCCTGCTGCAGCGTGCCCGTGACGCGCGCAGGCAGCGCCCCCACCGCGGCCAGCTTCTCGACCCGGGTGGCACGCAGCAGCTCGGGGCTGCCATTGCCGGCCTGCAGCACGCCGTAGACCTGCACCGGGTCGCCGGCCTGCATGTCGGACAGGCTGGCGAAGCCGGCGAACACCGTCACCGGTCCGCGCTCCGGGTCGGCGTTGATCGCCACCGGCTGGCCCCAGACGCTGAAGCGGCCGGCGGACGCGTTCACGGCCGCGGCGGCCCCTACCAGCTGCGAGGCGATGCGCACGCGCGCCGGCGTGCCGGCCGCATCGAGCTCGAGGTAGGCGTACTGGCCGATGTGCAGGTCGGCCAGGGCCAGGGCGGTGCTGTCCACCAGGCCGGGCCGGCTTTCCAGCACGGCCTGGCTCTCGTCGAAGCGCGTGTCTTCCACCACCACGCTGCCCAGGCCAGTGACGGTGCCGGCGATGATGCCGGTGCCGCCCGTGCCGACGCCGCCCCCGCCGTTGCCCGCGACGTCGGCGCCGCCCCCGCAGGACAGCAGCAACAGCGTCAACATCGACGCCAGCAGGCAGTGCAGCGGCTTCATGGTTCTGGATCCCCTGGAGGTACTTCTGGCGGGGCCGGCGGTGCCGGCTCCCAGGGGCCGGACCAGAAGTAGCTGCCGAAGCGCACGCGCGTGCGTGCCTGCGGGCTGTCCTGGTCGGCCTCGTAGAGGCGCGAGGCCTCCTCGATCATCTCGCCGCGCATGCGCAGCCACAGTTGCCGTGCGAGCGCCTGCAGCCGCTCGGCCGAGGCGGGCGTGATGCCGGCCGCGAACACGCTCTGTTCCAGCGTCGGCGGCGCCCCCAGCACGTTGGAGACGGCGGCGCTGGCGTGGTCGGCCAGGTTGGCCGCCAGCAGCTCGAGGGCCTCGCGCGAGCCGGCCGGCGGCACGAAGTCGGCGCCCGGCACGACGATCTCGCCGCCGTCCTGGATCTCCACGCTGGCCACGCGCAGGCGGATCAGCTCCTGCAGCACGGTGAAGGGATGCACGTCCTGCGTGACGGAACGCACCAGCGCCTCGAACGAAGGCGCTGGCCCCGCGCGGGGCAGCGCGCGCGGCCCGCCTTGCTCGCCGCCGTAGTCGGCGTCCGTGATCCAGCGCGCGAACACGCGGGCGCTGAGCGCCACCGGGCGGGCCGCACCGGGCGGGCGGCCGCTCTCGCGCCACTGGCGCACGTCCTTGCGGTGCACGCCGCTCAGGAGGCTGATGGCCGAATCGGTGGTGGCGTGGCCGGCCCGCTGGATCTCCGCCGCGGCCTCCTCGATGAACAGCGTCTTCAGTTCGGCGGCGAGGCGCGGGTAGTCGATGCCACTTCGCAACAGCAAGTGGATGGCCGGCCGCAGCACGGCCGCCACCGCCTGCGCCACGTCATCGGGTGGCAGGGGCGGCAGCGCGGGGCCGGGCGCCTCCAGCGGAGCGATCTTGGGCTTGCGTGGCATGGCGGTCTGCGGGGCCGCACCAGCATACGGCCCTGCACGTTCTTGCGAATGGTAACTCGCGCTTTTATTGCATGGTATTTTTTCCCATGCAATTCTCCGTGGCCGAACGCGGGAGGTCTCCGCGTCGAGAAACAGGAGAGATGCACATGAAGAAACTCGAAGTCCGGGCCTGGGCCCAGCGGCACCTGCTGCCGCTCGGCCTGGCCATGGCCGTCGCGGTGGGGCTCGCCGCCTGCGGCGGTGGTGGTGGTGGCGGCGGCGAGGGGGGCGGCGGCGGCGCGGGCCCCGTCACCTCGGACGGCTCCGTCATGTCCTCCGGCGTGATCACGGCCTTCGGCAGCGTGTTCGTCAACGGGCACCGCTTCCACACCGACCGGGCGCGCGTGATCGACGACGACACCGATGCGGTCACCCGCGGCTCCTCCGGGCTCGAAGTGGGCATGGTGGTGGACGTCAAGCACCACGGCCGCGGCAACGACGACGAGGCGGACGCCGACGAACTGCACGTCCATCCGCTGGCGCGCGGCTTCGTCGACGCCATCGACGACGCCGCCGCCACGCTGACCGTCATGGGCCAGCAGGTGCAACTCACCTCCGGCACCAGCTTCAGCGACCGCCGCGCCTGCGTTTCGGCCGTCACCTCGCCCTGCCCCGCGATCACCAACCTCGACGGACTGGTCGCCACCACCGTGAGCGGCACCCCGACCAGCACGGTCACGCCCGGCAACTACGTGACGGTGCACGGCTTCCTGTTCGACGGCGCCAGCACCGACGTGATCGCCACGCTGGTCTCCGTGTCCGACGCGCCCACCGGCCGCTCGCGCGCCAACTTCAAGGCCGAAGGCGTGGCCACCGTCGACGCCAGCGGCGTGAGCATCAACGGCCTGAAGCTGGACCTGTCCCAGGCCACTTGCCGCGCGCGCGGGCGCACCGTCGACTGCGCCGGCGCCTTCGCCGATGGGGACGTCGTCTCCGCCGGCGCAGCCGCAGCCCCGACCCTGCCGGCCACCGTGCTGGTGGCGGACTTCGCCCGCAAGGCCAACAAGCTGCCGGTGGAGGAAGCCGGTGCCATCGTGGAAGTGGAAGGCATCGTGTCCGCCGTCAGCGGGACCTCCACCTTCACCGTGCGCGGCGTGGCGATCGACGCCTCCGGCCTGCCCGCGGGCACGACGCTGCCCAAGGTGGGCGACGAGGTGCGCGTGCTGGGCACGCTCTCGGCCGACGGCACCACCGTGCAGGCCACCAGCCTGCGCATCGAGGACGAGGCCGACGAAGCCAAGTTCGCGCTCAAGGGCCAGGCCGGCACGGTGACGCCCACCGGCACCGACACCTTCACGGTCTCGGTGCTGGGCCAGGACGTGATCGTCAACGCCAGGACGCGCCTGAAGGACGTGTCGATCAAGGGCTGGGAGCGGCGCGATCCGACCGCGACGCCCTTCAACATCACGACCTTCCAGACCTACCTGGCCGCCAGCGTGTCCAAGACCGTGCTGGTGATCGCCGAGCAGGGCGCGGGCGGCACGCTGGTGGCCAAGTCGCTGACCATCCTGCCGGCCTCCACGGTGGCCGCGATCTCGGGCCCGGTGGACGCCACCCCGGCACCCGTGAACAGCACCGTGAGCGGCACGCCCACCGTGTTCTTCGTGCACGGCGTGCAGGTGAGCGCCGATCCGGCCGCGATCAAGATGGTGCGCAGGCACGGCCGGGCGCCGACGAGCATCGCCCCGGGACACCAGGTGGTCGTGGTGGGCACGCTCACCGGCACGACCATCGTGGTGGGACCGGATCCCGCCGGCAACAACCGGGTCCTCAACCTGGGCGTGCTGCGCGACGACGACGATGACGACCACCACCAGGGCCGCAACCGCGGCATGTTCTGACCCTCGGGTCCGCCCGGCCTGCAAGCCGGGCGGGGTCTCTTGCCAGGCCCTTCGGGGCCTGCTTTTTTTCTACTTCAGGAACAGCGCCTGCAGGTCCGAGAGGAAGTCGAAGCCGCGCTCGGTGGGCTTCACGTGCACGAGGTCCCGTTCGACCAGGCCCTTGGCCTGCGCCTCGCGCAGCGGCTGCTCGATCGCCGATAGCGGAAGGCCGGTGCGCTCGACGAAGTCCTGCAGCGCGAAACCGTCCTTCAGCCGCAGGGCATTGAGCATGAACTCGAAAGGCAGGTCGGCACGGGCCACGTCCTCGTCCTGCGCCAGTGCGTCGCCGGCCAGGGCGCCGTCCATGTACAGCCGCGGCTCGCGCTTGCGCACCTGGCGCACCACCCGGTTCGGGAAACTGAGCTTGCTGTGGGCCCCGGCCCCGATGCCCAGGTAGTCGCCGAAGGTCCAGTAGTTGAAGTTGTGCCAGCAGCGGTGGCCCGGCTTGGCGTACGCGGAGACCTCGTAGCGCTCCAGGCCGGCCGCGGTGGTCATCTCGGTGATGCGATCCAGCATCGCGTACGCCAGGTCGTCCGGTGGGGTCACCGGCGGGAACTTCGCGAAGTACGTGTTCGGCTCGATCGTGAGGTGGTAGATCGAGAGGTGCGGCGGCAGCAGCGCCAGCGCCTGCGTCACGTCCGCCTCCAGCTGCGCCAGCGTCTGGCCGGGCAGCGCGTACATCAGGTCCAGGTTGAAGGTCTCGAAGCTGGCCGCGGCCTCTTCCACCGCGGCGATGGCCTGGCGGCTGTCGTGCACGCGCCCGAGCGCGCGCAGCTTCTCGTCGTCGAAACTCTGCACGCCCACCGACAGGCGCGTGACGCCGGCGGCGCGGAAGGCCTTGAAGCGGTCCTTCTCGAAGGTGCCCCGATTGGCCTCCAGCGTGACCTCGCAATCGGGCACCAGGTTCAGGCGCGCGCGCACGTCGGAGACGAGCTGCGCGATGCCTTCCGGCGTGAACAGGCTGGGCGTGCCGCCGCCGATGAAGACGCTGTGCACCTGGCGGCCCCAGATCAGCGGCAGCGCGGCTTCGAGGTCGGCACGAAGCGCGGCGAGGTAGCGCTCCTGCGGCAGCTCGGAGACGCGCATCTCGTGCGAGTTGAAGTCGCAATAGGGGCACTTCTTCAGGCACCACGGCAGGTGCACGTAGAGCGACAGCGGCGGCAGCGCCGGCAGCTGCAGCATGCCGGGGCGCATGTAGTGGGCGACGTCCTTCATGCCAGCCAGCGTTCCCGGATCAGCTCCACCATCTGGCGCGCGGCCTGGCCGCGGTGGCTGTGGGCGTTCTTCACTTCCGGCGGCAGTTCGGCAAAGGTCTTCCCGAACGCGGGGATGAACATCACCGGGTCGAAGCCGAAGCCGTGCGCGCCGGTGGGCTGCTGCGCGATCTGGCCGACCGCGCGGCCCACCGCGATCAGCGGCTCGGGATCCTGCGGCGTGCGCACGGCCACCAGCGTGCTGACCAGCGCCGCGCGCCGGTTGGCGATGCCGCGCATCTGCTCCAGCAGCGCCTTGACGTTGTTCTCGTCGCCCTTGGGATAGCCGAACTGCGTGGCGTAGTACGCCGTGTCGACGCCCGGCAGGCCGCCGAAGGCATCGACGCACAGGCCGGCGTCGTCCGCGATCGCCGGCAGCCCGGTGTGCTGCGCCGCGTTGCGGGCCTTGGCCAGCGCGTTCTCCACGAAGGAGCGGTGCGGCTCCTCGGCCTCGGGCACGCCGAGATCGGCCTGGCGCACCAGCGTCAGGCCCAGCGGCGCGAACATGGCCTGCAGTTCGGCGAGCTTGCCCTTGTTGTTGGAGGCCAGGACGATCCGGTCCATCGTCACCTTCCCAGCGCCTGGCGCTGCAGGCCGACCAGTTCGCCGATGCCCTTCTCGGCCAGCCGCAGCAATTCGTCCATCTCGGCGCGCGTGAATGCAGCGCCTTCGGCCGTGCCCTGCACTTCCACGTAGTGGCCGGCGCCGGTCATCACGACGTTCATGTCGGTGTCGCAGGCGACGTCCTCCACGTATTCCAGGTCCAGCAGCGGCGTGCCTTCCACGATGCCGACCGAGATGGCGGCGACCGGGCCGGTGACCGGCGATTCCTTGAGGGCGCCGCTGGCGAGGAGCTTGTCGACCGCGTCCTGCGCCGCCACGAAGGCGCCGGTGATGGCCGCGGTGCGGGTGCCGCCGTCGGCCTGCAACACGTCGCAATCGAGCGTGATGGTGCGCTCGCCGAGCTTCTTGAGGTCGAACACCGCCCGCAGCGAGCGGCCGATCAGGCGCTGGATCTCCTGCGTGCGGCCGCTCTGCTTGCCGCGGGCCGCCTCGCGGTCGCCGCGGGTGTGGGTGGCGCGCGGCAGCATGCCGTATTCGGCCGTGACCCAGCCTTCGCCGCTGCCGCGCTTGTGCGGCGGCACCTTCTCCTCGACCGAGGCCGTGCACAGCACGCGCGTATTGCCGAACTCGATCAGGACGGAGCCTTCGGCATGGATGGTGAAGCCGCGCGTGATGCGCACAGGTCGGAGCTGGTCGGGCGCGCGGCCGCCGGGGCGTTGGAACATGGTCGTGTGAGGTGTGGCGAATGACGAAATGACTTCGCTTCGCGTCGATGACGGGATGAACGGCCCTGGGCCGGCACCCCGCATTTTGTCATTTCGTCATCCAGCCGCGCAGCGGCGGGGTCATACGCGGCAAAGCCGCGCAGTGATCAGGCCTTCTTCGCCGCCGAGCGCCGGATCGCCTCGTTGATCTCGGCGATCGAGCGTTCGATGGCCGCGTCGTCGAGATCGTCCACCAGCGTGTCGAGCACGCCGGCCTGGATGGTCGAGGCGAACACGCCGTCGCTGATGCTGTCGGTGGAGATGCCGCGGGTGGACTCGAAGGTGTCCGGCGTCTCCCACTCCAGCGCGATCACGGTCACGTTGTCGGAATGCTCGCCGCCGTTGCGCAGGGCGCTCTCCACCAGGTCCGGCACGGCCTCGGAGACCGGCTTGGCGCTCAGCTCGCGCACGATGTCCTTGTCCTCCAGGCTGCTCCACAGGCCGTCGGAGCACAGCAGGATCTTGTCGCCCTGCTGCAACTGCACCGGGCCGGTGACGTCGAACACCGGCTTGGTGGGCGAGCCGAGGCAGGTGAACAGGATGTTGCGGTTGATCCGGTCCATGCGGATCACGCCGGCGTTCTGCTGCTCGAGGTAGGAATGGTCGCGGGTGCGCGTGAGCAGCTCGCCGGCGCGCACGACGTAGAGCCGCGAATCGCCGCAGTGCACCCAGGTGGCGTGCGTGCCCTGGACGATGGCCGCCACCAGCGTGGTGCGCGGCGTGTCGAGCATGCCCTTCTCGCTCGCGTAGCGGATGATCTGGTGATGCGCCGCCATGAGGGCCACGGAGAGGAACTCGGCGACGTCCTGGACGGTCGGCCGGGCTTCCTTCTGGTACAGCGCGGAGATGGTCTGCAGCGCGAGCTGGGCGGCGACTTCGCCTTCCGGATGGCCGCCCATGCCGTCGGCCAGCAGGAACAGGCCCGACTCGCGCGTGTAGCAGTAACCCATGCGGTCTTCGTTCTTTTCGCGGCCGCCCTTGCGGCTGACCTGGAAGACCGAGAATTTCACTTTGTCTTGGCTCCGATGCCGGTGCGTTTCTTGGTGTCGCTGACCATGTTGTCGAATTGCAGCCGCATCTTCTCACCGACCGAGAGCTTCGTGTAGCGCCGCTCGCCCTCGCGGCTGAGCTCCTTCTGCAGCGCGAACACCGACTGCGGGCGCGACAGCGGATCGAGCGACATGCACCATTCGACCACCTCGATCAGGTTGTCGGAATAGACGCCGCGCAGGCGGGACAGCGCGAGCGACAGGCGGTCCTTTTCGAGCCGCTGGGGGGCGTCGTTGGGCGGATAGCCCTGCATGCAGGCGTAGATGCAGGCGCCGATCGCGTAGATGTCGGTCCACGGCCCCATGGAGGAATCGCGCCGGTACATCTCGGGCGCCGCGAAACCAGGGGTGTACATGGGCCGGATGAAGTTGCCTTCCTTGGACAGCACTTCGCGTGCCGCACCGAAGTCGATCATCACCGCGCGATTGTCGTCGGTGATGAAGATGTTGGCGGGCTTGATGTCCAGGTGCAACATCTTGTGCTGGTGCACGATGCGCAAGCCGCGCAGGATCTCGTCGAACAGCGAGCGGATGGTGGACTCGCGGAACACCTTCTGCTTCTTCAACTCGCGCGCGGTGATGATGAAATCCTGCAGGGTGGCCCCCTCCAGGTAGTTCATCACCATGTAGACGGTCTCGTTCTCGCGGAAGAAATTCAGCACGCTCACCACCGAGGAGTGGGAGATCTGCGCGAGCGAACGGCCTTCTTCGAAGAAGCTCTTGAGGCCCAGGCGGTACAGGGAGAGCTTCTCGGGCGCCACCTGTGGCAGCAGCTCGCCCGGAGGGCGCGTGGCCAGGGAGGACGGCAGGTATTCCTTGATCGCGACCTGCTGGCCCTCGTTGTCGACGGCGAGGTAGACGACGCCGAAGCCGCCTGCGGAAAGCTTGCGAACCACCCGGTAGCCACCGATCACGGTATCCGGCGGCAAGGGGGCCGGTTTGAGCTTTGACATAATTTGAAGATGGTTGGGGCCTGCCGCGGGCCCGATCGATCCTCGAAATCCCCGCAACGAACTTCAAAGACTCCTCTGCATGCCAGTTTACAGCATGACCGGCTACGCCTCGGCGCAGCACAGCCCGGGGGCCGCGCCGGCCGGCAATGAAGGCAGCAAGCCCGGCGCCGCCATGCGCCTGGGGCTGGAGATCCGCTCCGTCAACAGCCGCTTCCTCGACCTGTCGTTCCGGCTGTCCGAGGAACTGCGCGCCCATGAACCGGCCCTGCGCGAGCTGATCGCCGCCCGCGTCAAGCGCGGCAAGGTCGAAGTGCGGGCGGGCATCGAGGGCACCGGCGCGGAGACCGTGCGCGAGCCGAGCGTGCGCATGCTGCAGCGCCTGGAGTCCGTGCAGGACACGGTGCGCACCTGGCTGCCGGATGCGGCGGCCCTGTCGGTGGCCGAGATCCTGCGCCTCGCTTCGGCCGACGACGGCGGCAGCGTCGACTGGGACCAGCCGCTGCAGCAACTGGCCTCGCAGGCGCTGGGCGAACTGGTCGCGGCGCGCGAGCGCGAAGGCGCGCGCCTGGCGCAGATGCTGCTTGGGCACCTGCAGCAGCTGCGCGCGCTGGCGCAGCAAGCCCGCCCCCTGATCCCGCAGCTGGTGGAGCAGCAGCGCCAGCGCTTCCTGGAGCGCTGGAAGGAGGCGATGGCCCTCACCGAAGGCGCCGCCACGCCGGAGGCCGCGCAGGACCGAGCGCTCACCGAGGCGACGGCCTTCGCGATCCGCATCGACGTGGCCGAGGAACTCACGCGCCTGGCCGCCCACCTCGACGAGATCGAGCGCCTGGTGAACAAGGGCGGCGAGATCGGCAAGCGGCTGGACTTCCTGATCCAGGAGCTGCACCGCGAGGCCAACACGCTGGGCTCGAAGTCCGCCGCGCTGGAGTTGACCAGGATCTCGGTCGACATGAAGGTGCTGATCGAGCAGATGCGTGAGCAGGTGCAGAACCTCGAGTGAAGAACCAGGGCCCGCGGGCCGCGCCCCGGTAAACTCTCGCATGGACTATCCCGGCAACCTCTTCGTCGTTGCAGCCCCCAGCGGGGCCGGCAAATCCAGCCTGGTCAAGGCCCTGCTCGAACTCGATTCGCACGTCCTGCCCTCGGTCTCGCACACCACGCGCGCGCCGCGCGGGCAGGAGAAGCACGGGCGGGAATACTTCTTCGTCTCCGACGCCGAATTCGACCAGATGGTCCTGGGCGACGCCTTCGTGGAATGGGCCCACGTGCACGGCCGCCGCTACGGCACCTCCAAGCGCATGATCGAGGAGCGCATCGCCCACGGCCAGGACGTGATCCTGGAGATCGACTGGCAGGGCGCGCTGCAGATCAAGCGCATCTTCGCCAACGCGGTGCTGGTGTTCATCCTGCCTCCGAGCTGGGACGAGCTGCGCTCGCGGCTCGAGCGCCGCGGCGAGGACTCGGCCGAAGTCATCGAAACCCGACTGGCGAATGCGGCCACCGAGATGGCGCAGGCGAAAGAATTCGATTTCGTTATAATCAACGAGTTATTTGAGCGCGCGCTTTTCGACCTGAAAGCGATCGTGCATTCCCAGCGGCTGAAGTTCGTTTCCCAACGCCGCGCCCGCGCGGAAACCTTCACCGCCCTGGGGCTCACCTGAACACCGGAGAGAGAGATGGCCCGAATCACCGTCGAAGATTGCCTGGAGAAGATCCCGAACCGCTTCCAGCTGGTGCTGGCCGCGACCTACCGGGCCCGCATGCTGAGCCAGGGCCACGCGCCCAAGATCGAGAGCAAGAACAAGCCGGGCGTCACCGCCCTGCGCGAGATCGCCGAAGGCAAGATCGGCCTGGAGATGCTGAAGAAGGTCCCGGGCTGAGCCCCACCCGGCATCCCCGCGCAGGCGGGGACCAAGAACAGCCCGCGGAAGCGGGCTGTTTCGCTTTGGGGGCGCCGCGCTGGCCCTCCAATCCCGCCCTGGCGGGAATGCCGATTCCGGTAACCCGTCCCGCCGCTTTCCGCAGCTTGCTACATTAGGGCCATGAGCGCGGTGCTCCCGTCGACCACGGGCAAACGGCCCAGCAGTCCGATCCTCCCCTCCCCTGCCGCAGCGAACGCCGCCGCGGCAAGCTTTGCCGCTCTCACCGCGCGCCTGGATTACCTCGACCCGGCCGAGGTCGACCTGGTCCGCAAGGCGTACCGCTACGCCGACGAGGCCCACCTGGGCCAGATGCGCGCCAGCGGCGAGCCCTACATCACCCACCCGATCGCCGTGGCGGCGCAGTGCGCCGAATGGAAGCTGGACGCCCAGGCCCTCATGGCGGCGCTGCTGCACGACGCCATGGAAGACTGCGGCGTCACCAAACCGCAGCTGATCGAGCGCTTCGGGGTGGCCGTCGCCGACCTGGTCGACGGGCTCACCAAGCTGGACAAGCTGCAGTTCAACACCCGCGAAGAGACCCAGGCCGAGTCCTTCCGCAAGATGCTGCTGGCCATGGCGCGTGACGTGCGCGTCATCCTCGTCAAGCTGGCCGACCGCACCCACAACATGCGCACGCTGGAAGATGTGCCGCGCGAGAAGTGGAACCGCATCGCCGGCGAGACGCTGGACATCTACGCGCCGATCGCCCACCGCCTGGGCCTGAACAACACCTACCGCGAGCTGCAGGAACTTTCGTTCCGCTACCTCAAGCCCTGGCGCTACACGGTGCTGTCCAAGGCCGTGTCCAAGGCCCGCAGCCGCCGCCGCGACCTGATCCAGAAGGTGCACCGCGACGTCGAGAACGCCTTCGCCGCCGCCGGCCTGGAGGTGCGCATCGGCGGGCGCGAGAAGACGCTCTACTCCATCTACAAGAAGATGGACGAGAAGCACCTCTCCTTCGCCCAGGTCACCGACATCTACGGCTTCCGCATCATCGTGCCGACGGTGACGGACTGCTACACCGCCCTGGGCGTGCTGCACCAGCTGTACAAGCCGGTGCCGGGCCGCTTCAAGGACCACATCGCCATCCCCAAGATCAACGGCTACCAATCGCTGCACACCACGCTGGTCGGCCCCTCGGGGGTGAACGTCGAATTCCAGCTGCGCACCGAGGCCATGCACCTGGTGGCCGAGTCGGGCGTGGCGGCGCACTGGCTGTACAAGGCCAGCGTCCCGCAGGAAGAAAACACCGAGCGCCTGGGCACCAAGTGGCTGCAGTCGCTGCTGGACATCCAGAACGAGACGCGCGACGCCGCGGAGTTCTGGGACCACGTCAAGATCGACCTGTTCCCCGACGCTGTCTACGTCTTCACGCCCAAGAGCCAGATCCTGGCGCTGCCGCGCGGCGCCACGGTGGTCGACTTCGCCTACGCGATCCACTCCGACGTGGGCGACCACACGGTGGCCGCGCGCATCAACGGCGCCCAGGTGCCGCTGCGCTCCGAGCTGAAGAACGGCGACGTGGTCGAAGTGGTCACGGCGCCCGTCTCCACGCCCAACCCGGCCTGGCTCGGCTTCGTGCGCACCGGCCGCGCCCGCTCCAAGATCCGCCACCACCTCAAGACGCTGGCGCAGGCGGAGTCGCAGCAGCTGGGCGAAAAGCTGCTGGCGCAGGCGCTGCGCGCCGAGGGCATGGAGCGGCTGCCGGCGGACGACGAGACCTACCACCCGATCTGGGAGAAGCTGCTGCGCTTCACCGGCAACAAGAGCCGCGCCGAGCTGCTGACGGACCTGGGCCTGGGCAAGCGCATCGCGGGCATCGTGGCCAAGCGGCTCATGACGCTGCTCACCGAGCTGGGCGAGAAGCCCGACGCTCTCCTGATCAGCCGCGAGCGCTTCACGGCGCACGAGAACGTCTCGCAGGGCGGCCTGACGCTGGACGGCAGCGAGAACGCCTCGGTGCAGTTCGCCAGCTGCTGCCGCCCGGTGCCGGGCGATCCGATCCTGGGCTACCTCGGGCGCGGCGAAGGGCTCGTCGTGCACACCACCGACTGCGCCATCGCCAAGCGGCTGCAGAACAAGGATTCCGAGCGCTTCATCGGCGTCGAATGGGCCGACGAGCCGGTGCGCTCCTTCGAGACCGGCATCCTGGTCACGGTGGCCAACGGCAAGGGCGCGCTGGCGCGGGTGGCGGCCGCGCTCGCCAACGCCGAGGCCGACATCACGCACGTGGACATGGACGACGAGCGCGCGCAGGATGCCACCGACCTGCGCTTCGTCGTCTCGGTGCGCGACCGCGCGCACCTCGAGTCGGTGCTGCGCAACCTGAAGCGCACGCCCTCGGTGATGAACGCCCAGCGCATCCGCCCGGGCGGGACGGATCCGCGGCCGGTGTAAGGCTCAGTGCCTGATTGCTTCCGGCGCGGGATACTCGACCTTCAGCACCTCGACCTCCTTCGCCCCGGCGGGCGTGACCAGCTTCACCACGTCGCCCTCGCGCGCCTTCAGCAGGGCCCGCGCGATCGGCGAGATCCAGCTCACCTGGCCGTGGGCGCTGTCGGCCTCGTCGATGCCGAGGATGGTCACGGTGCGCTCCACGCCCGTGTCCTCCTCCGCGTACGTCACCGTGGCGCCGAAGAACACCTGGTCGTGGCCGTGGTGCAGCGAAGGATCGGTCACCTCCGCCACCTCGAGCCGCTTGGTCAGGAAGCGGATGCGGCGGTCGATCTCGCGCAGCCGCTTCTTGCCGTAGAGGTAGTCGCCGTTCTCCGAGCGGTCGCCGTTGCTCGCGGCCCAGTGGACCACGTCCACCACCTTGGGCCGCTCGTCGTCGATCAGCTGCAGCAGCTCGGCCCGCAGCCGCGCGTAGCCCTGCGGGGTGATGTAGTTCTTGCCGCCGGCCGGCAGCGGAGGCAGGCCGCCGCCTTCCTCGTCGTCTTCGCTGTCGGTTTCGCGCGTGAACGCCTTGCTCATGGCACCAAGGATAGCCCGCGAGGACAGCGCCGACGAAAAAATCAAGGGCCGTATTTCGCAAGGAGGGACTCCAGTTTTTGCGCGTTCGAGTTCAGGAAAGCGCGGCCCCTTCGTTCCTAGAATGGGCGTGCATCCCCCCAGGCCTGACTTGAGCCCACCGATCGCCACTGTCCTGTCGAGCATGCCCGCCGTCGCGCCGCCGCGCCGGCGGCCGCTGGTGGCCGTGCTGCCCTTCACCCCGGGCGCCGACGATGCGTCGCTGCGCTTGCTGGGCAACGACATCGCGGACCTGCTGCGCGAGCGCCTGGCGCAGGATCCGGCGCTGCAAGCGATCCTGATCAGCTCCGACTTCCTGGCCAAGGCACCCCCGCATGCCGTGGAACTGATCTGCCGCGAACTGCGCATCGGCCACCTGGTCTCCGGCCAGTGCCACGGCAGCGCCGGCCGGCCTTCGCTCTACGTGGAGCTGACCGACACGCGCGACTGGCACATCCGCTGGGCCCGTTTCTTCCGCGGCACGGCCTGTTCGCTGCTGTCCGAAGACGGCGCCGAGATGGGCCAGCTGGTCGCCAACCTGCGGCGCGAGCTGGTCGAGCAGCCGCGCCGCTAGCTGCCAGCCGCTAGCGCCTACTTCTCCCCCAAACGCGGGAAAGCCAGCCCGGCCTTCACCCCAATGGGTGATGTTGTCGCTCACGTGTCATCCATAGCATGGCCCTTCAGAGAGGACGGATATCCCCATGGCCAGCTACTTCGTCGCCTATGACGCGTCCCCCGTGGGGGAGGTCGCGGTGCATGACCGCACCCGCTGTCCGCCCGGCTGCTTCCTTGGCGAGGCCCTGACGGAGTACCTGGGCGAGTTCCTCGAGGCCACCCAGGCGGTGGCCGTGGCGCGCCTGCGCTATGGCCACGCGCGCGGCTGCCCCGCCTGCGAGCCCGCGCGCGTGCGCGCTTCCGTCCTGCCCTCCATCGCCTCCGCGTAAGCCGCCTGCGGCCGCACGCCCGGCCGTCCGCGGGGAAGCGTCGACCCCGTCCTACGTCAACAGTTCGAGCGCCGCTCCGATACTGGACGCGGCAGCCCGACCGACATGAAGGACACCGAAGCCCTCGCCCCCACCCCGGCCGACCCCAGGGAAGCGGCCGAATCGGCCGGCCTCGTCTACGTCACCGACGAGGAGCGTGGTATCCGGCGCGAGCGCAAGAACGAAGGCTTCGTCTACTACAGGCCCAATGGCGAGCCGCTGAAGGACGAGGCGACGCTGGAGCGCATCCGCAAGCTCGCGATTCCCCCGGCCTATACCGAGGTCTGGATCTGCCCCCGGGCCAACGGCCACCTGCAGGCCACCGGCCGCGACGCCCGCGGCCGCAAGCAGTATCGGTACCACCCGCAGTTCCGCGAATTGCGCGAGAGCACCAAGTACGAGCACATGCTCGACTTCGCCCGCGCCCTGCCCTCGATCCGCGCCACGCTCGCCAGCCACATGGCGCTGCGCGGCCTGCCGCGCGAGAAGGTGCTCGCCACGGTCGTGCACCTGCTGGAGACGACGCTGATCCGCGTCGGCAACGACGACTACGCGCGCGAGAACAGGAGCTACGGCCTGACCACCCTGCGCAACCCGCACGTGAAGGTGGAAGGCGCGCAACTGCGGTTCCAGTTCAAGGGCAAGAGCGGCAAGACCTGGCGGCTCCAGGTGAAGGACCGGCGCATCGCCAAGATCGTGCGCGCCTGCCAGGACCTTCCGGGGCAGCGCCTGTTCCAGTACCAGGACGAGAATGGCGAGATCCGCGAAGTGACCTCCGCCGACGTGAATGCCTACCTGAAGGAGGTCACCGGCAGCGACATCACGGCCAAGGACTTCCGCACCTGGGCCGGCACCGTGCTGGCGGCACTCGCGCTGCAGGAGTTCGAGGCCTTCGACACCAAGGCCACGCAGAAGAAGAACATCAAGCAGGCGATCGAGCGCGTGGTCGCGCGGCTGGGCAACACGCCGACGATCTGCCGCAAGTGCTACGTGCACCCGGAGGTGCTCAACGCCTATGTGGAAGGCAACCTGCTGCTGCGGATCAAGGGCGAGGTGGAGCAGGAGCTGCGCGAGGACATCGCCGCCCTGCGCCCCGAGGAGGCCGCCGTGCTGGCGATGCTGGAGGAGCGCCTGAAGCGCACGCTGGAAGATTCGCTGGCGCAAAGCCTGGCGGCGGTGAAGAAGGGCAAGGGCGCGGGCAAGTGACGAGCGTTGCTCCCTCCCCCTCCGGGGGAGGGCCGGGGTGAGGGCGCTCCGGGCGCCTCCATCACGCGTGCGCCACCGCCGGCGTCCACGACGAATCGATCGCTCCCTTCTCCGCCGCCTGCTGCTGCGCGGCCTCTTGCTGGCGCGCCCCGTGGCGCACCTTCACCAGGATGCGCAGCACCTCGGCGACGCTCCACGCCTGCGCCACGCAGCCGCGCGGCGTGAACGGCGGCTCGGCGTCGAAGATCTCGCTGATCGAGCCGATGCACGCTTCGCCCAGGTGGGCGGCGAAACCGTCGATCAGGTGCTCGATGCCGCGGTTGTCGTCCGGGTAGACCTTCAGCCAGGCGTCGGCGAAGGGGCCGGCCAGCCAGGCCCACACGGTGCCCTGGTGGTAGGCGGCGTCGCGCGCGCGCAGGTCGCCGTCGTAGTTGGACTTGTAATCGGGATGGCCGGGTGCCAGCGAGCGCAGGCCGACCGGCGTGACCAGCAGGCGCTGCGCCACGTCCAGCACCTCGCGCCAGCGCTGCGGATCGAGCACCGGGTTGGGCAGCGCGATCGCTAGCACCTGGTTGGGCCGGATCGCCGGATCGTCGCCGCCGCCCTCGGCGTCGACCACGTCGTAGAGGCAGCCGGTCTGCGGGTTCCAGAAGCGCTGGTTGAAGCTCTCGTAGACGCGTTGCGCATGCTGCGCCATCTGCTGCGCGTGCGCCTCGTCGCCCTCTTCGCGCAGCCAGCGCTCCAGCAGCCGCAGCGCGTTGTAGAACAGGGCGTTGAGCTCCACCGCCTTGCCGCGCCGCGGCGTCACCACCCAGCCTTCCACCTTGGCGTCCATCCAGGTGAGCTGGTAGCCCTCGGCGCCCTGCCGCAGCAGGCCGTCGCGCTGGTCCACGCCGATGTTGAAGCGCGTGCCGCGCAGGTGGTGCTCGATGATCGAGCAGAAGCAGGGA
>NZ_DASSVG010000279.1:0-3974 GCF_035706265.1 Ramlibacter sp.
CCGGCCAGCTCTCCGGCGGCCAGCAGAAGCGCGTGGCGATCGCCCGCGCGCTGTCGATGGACCCCATCGTGATGCTGTTCGACGAGCCCACCTCCGCGCTCGACCCGAGATGGTCGGCGAGGTGCTGGACGTGATGGTGGGCCTGGCCAAGGAAGGCATGACCATGATGGTGGTCACGCACGAGATGGGCTTCGCGCGCAAGGTCGCCAACCGCGTCATCTTCATCGACGTGGGCGGGCGGATCCTGGAGGACTGCAGCAAGGATGAATTCTTCGGCAACCCGGAAGCAAGGCAGCCGCGGACCAAGGATTTCCTGAACAAGATCCTCGCGCACTGAGGTTCTTCCTCCCTCCCCCGCTGGGGGAGGGCTGGGGTGGGAGCGCCCAAGCGCTGGGCTTCGGCGCTTCGCGGCTCAGCGCCAGCCTACGAATTCCGGCGCTCTCCCTCTCCCTCTCCCGCCTGCGGGAGAGGGCCGGGGTGAGGGCCCTCCGGAGTGGGACAATCGCCGGATGTCCGAAACGCTCACCATCACCCGCCCCGACGACTGGCACCTGCACGTGCGCGACGGCGCGGCCATGGCCTCCGTGGTGCGGCACTCGGCCGCGCAGTTCGGCCGGGCGCTGATCATGCCCAACCTCAAGCCGCCGATCATCACCGCGGCGATGGCCAACGCCTACCGCGAGCGCATCCTGGCCGCCGTGCCCAAGGCCTTCGGCTTCCAGCCGCTGATGTCGCTGTACCTCACCGACAACCTGCCGCCCAGCGAGATCCCGCGCGCCAAGGCCGCCGGCGTGGTGGCCGTGAAGCTCTATCCGGCCGGCGCCACGACCAACAGCGACATGGGCGTGACCAACCTGCACCGCACCTTCCACACGCTGGACATGATGCAGCGCGAAGGCATGCTGCTGCTGGTGCACGGCGAGGTGACCGATCCCGCGGTGGACGTGTTCGACCGCGAGGCCGTGTTCATCGACAAGGTGCTGGCCCCGCTGCGGCGCGACTTCCCCGAGCTGAAGATCGTGCTGGAGCACATGACCACCCGCGAGGCCGTGCAGTACGTGACCGACGGCGACGCCTACATCGCGGGCACGATCACGGCGCACCACCTCCTGTACAACCGCAATGCGCTGTTCGTCGGCGGGATCCGGCCGCACTACTACTGCCTGCCGGTGCTCAAGCGCGAGGATCACCGCAAGGCGCTGGTGTGGGCCGCCACCAGCGGCAACCCGAAGTTCTTCCTCGGCACCGACAGCGCGCCGCACGCGGCCGTGCTGAAGGAGCACGCCAGCGGCTGCGCCGGCTGCTACACCGCCTTCTCCGCCATGGAGCTGTATGCGGAGGCCTTCGAGGCCGCCGGCGCGCTGGACAAGCTGGAAGGCTTCGCCAGCTTCCACGGCGCCGACTTCTACGGCCTGCCGCGCAACACCGACACCCTCACGCTCAAGAAGCAGCCCTGGCAGGTGCCCGAGTCGCTGCCCTTCGGCGAGGCGCAGGTGAAGCCGCTGCGCGCCGGCGAACAGCTGCAGTGGCGGACCGTCTTCGCATGAGCGCCGGCGAAGCGCCGGCAGGCGAAAACGCGGCGATGCTGATCGACGCCGACAACCTCTCGGCCACCGCGATCGAGCACGCCTTCGCGCACCTGGCGCGCCAGGGGCTGCGCGCCACCCTGCGGCGGGCCTACGGCGGCCACGAGAAGCTCGCCGGCATGAAGGACTGCCTGCTGCGCCATGGCGTGCGCTCGCTCGTGAACCACGGCAAGGGCACCACCGACGCGCTGCTGGTGGTCGACGCGATGGACCTGCTGCACGAAGGCCGGATGCCGCCGGTGGTGGCGATCGCCTCCAGCGATGGCGACTTCGCGCCGCTCGCGCTGCGGCTGCGCGAAGCGGGCCACTGGGTGATCTGCTTCGCGCAGAGCGGCAAGTCGGCGGACGTGGACCTCACCCGCTGCTACGACCAGCTGGTCTCGGTGGAAGGCGCGCCCGCCGCGAGCGAGGCGCCGCCGGCGCCGGCGCGCGCCGCACGCAAGACGCCCGCCCGCAAGAAGGCCAAGCCGGCCGAGCCGCCTCCCCCGCCCATGCCCGCCGATCCGGTGCGCGAACTGCTGGAGGGCCTGGACGGCTTCCGCCAGGGCCGCGAGATCGCGATGAACGAGGTGGTGAAGCGGCTGCGCGACGCCAAGCTGCTGGGAAAAAGCGCCTCCGGCCCGGCCTTCCTGCGCAAGCGCGCGCCCTACCTGGAACTCTCGTCCAACCACCTGCGCCTGAAGCAGTGAGGGCGATCGACTGGGCCCGGCCCTGGTACGCGCCCTGGCGCGCCCGGGGCGAGGTCGTGGCGCACGCCGTGGCGAACGGCGTCCCGCTGCACGAGGCCCTGGACGCCGCCGGCCCGGCGCCGGTGCGCTTCGTGCCGCAGCAGGCGCTGCCGCCCGCCACGCCCTACGAGCGCTTCGTCTTCGAGATGCGCCAGTGCCCCGTGCGGCCCGGGCTGCACGACTTCTTCAACGGCCTGGTGTGGCTGGCGATGCCGCAGGCCAAGTCCGCGCTGAACCGGGTGCAGGCCGCGGAGATCGCCCGCGCCGGCATCGCCGCGCGGCGCGGGCCGGTGCGCGACGCGGTGACCGTGTTCGACGAGAACGGCGCGCTGCTGCAGGCGCCGCCCGCCCTGTGGCAGGCCTTGCGCGAACGCGCGTGGCATCGCCTGTTCGTGCAGCTGCGGCCGCTCTGGCGCGAGGCGCAGTTGCTGGTGTTCGGCCACGCGCTGCTGGAGCAACTGGCCGCGCCGCGCAAGGGCCTGACGGCGCACGTGTGGTGCGCTGCGCAGCCCCTGGAGCCGGGGGCCGACGCCGATGCGTGGCTGGCGTCGCAGTGCCGCGCCGAAGTTCTCGCCGGCAAACCCTTCACGCCGCTGCCCGTGCTGGGCGTGCCGGGATGGTGGCCGCAGAACGAGAACTTTTCCTTTTATGATGACTCCCACGTATTCCGTCCACGCAAGACGCCAGAACCCACCACAACAACAACGTCCGCGGGCCCTGCGCGCACTTGAATTCGGGCTGGTCCAGCCTCATCTGGACGCGCGGGGGTGAACGTATTCCACCCTTCGGAGTTTTCCAGACAATGAAACGCATTTTCCTGTTCGTGCTCACCAACCTCGCGGTGGTGGTGGTGCTGGGGGTCGTCTCCAGCCTGCTCGGCGTGAACCGTTATCTCACCGCCAACGGCCTCAACCTGGGTTCGCTGCTGGTGTTCGCCATGATCATGGGCTTCGGCGGCGCGATCATCTCGCTGCTGATCTCCAAGCCGATCGCCAAGTGGAGTTCCGGCGTCCAGGTGATCAACGGCACCGAAGGCCCCGACGAGGCCTGGATCGTCAACACGGTCAAGCGCTTTGCCGACCAGGCCAACATCGGCATGCCGGAAGTCGGCATCTTCCACGGCGACCCGAACGCCTTCGCCACCGGCGCCTTCAAGAACAACGCGCTGGTCGCCGTCTCCACCGGCCTGCTGCAAGGCATGACGCGCGAAGAGGTCGAGGCCGTGATCGGCCACGAGGTGGCGCACATCGCCAACGGCGACATGGTCACGATGACGCTGATCCAGGGCGTGATGAACACCTTCGTCGTGTTCCTCTCGCGCGTGATCGGCTACTTCGTCGATGGCTGGCTGAGCCGCGGCGAGCAGCGTTCCGGCCCCGGCATCGGCTACATGGTGACGACCTTCGTGCTGGACATCCTGCTCGGCTTCCTGGCGGCCATCATCGTGGCCTGGTTCTCGCGCCAGCGCGAATTCCGCGCCGACCGCGGTTCCGCCCAGCTGCTGGGGCGCAAGCAGCCGATGATCAACGCCCTGGCCCGCCTGGGCGGCATGGTCCCGGGCGAGCTGCCCAAGGGCCTGCAGTCCATGGGCATCACCTCCGGCGTGGGCAAGCTGTTCTCGACGCACCCGCCGATCGAGGAGCGGATCGCGGCGCTGCAG
>NZ_DASSVG010000280.1:0-9422 GCF_035706265.1 Ramlibacter sp.
ACTCGCCCTCGATTTGAGCCGAATGGGTCTCGTCTTCGTCCACCTGATCGCCTGCTGCGTCACACTCGGCCTCGTGCTGAAGAGCGACTACGCGCTTCTCAAAGGCATGCTCGCCGAAGGCCGCGCCTCGGAGCGCGCGCATCTGCAGGACATGCAGGAACTGCAGTCCGTCGTGACCGACGCGCTGATCGTCCTGTGGGCCACCGGCATCGCGCTGGTCCCCTTCGACGCCACCCTCAAGGGCGGCGGCTGGAACTACTTCGCCAACCCCAAGATCCAGGCCAAGATCGCCGTCGTGTGCCTGCTGACGCTCAACGGCCTGGCGCTCCACAACTTCGTGCTGCCCTGGCTGCGCAAGGCCGGATCGGTGCTGAAGCTGTCGTTCGGCAAGGGCCTGCTGGCCACCTTCGCCGGCACCGTCTCGGGCGTCTCCTGGCTCTACGCCGCGATGTTCGGGGTCGGCCGGCCGCTGTCGTGGAAGTTCCCGCTCGAGGAACTGGTGGCGCCCTATCCCGTGCTGATCGCGGCCGGCTTCACCTGCATGACGGCCCTGTTCGTCTGGTGCAAGTACCGGCCGGCGCGCGGTGCCTCCCTGCGCCTGCCGCCCGCGTTCGCACCCGCCCATTGAAGCCGGGGCGCGTGGCGCGCTTCGCGCGGGCCACCGCCCGCCTGCCCGGGGCGCTGCCGACCAGCGCCCCGGGGTGCGATCAGCAGCCCGCCGCCTTCGCCTTGCGCCGCCACGCATGCAGCAGCGGCTCCGTGTACCCGCTCGGTTGCTCCTTGGCATGGAACACCAGGTCCAGCGCCGCGCGGTACGCGAAGGAGGTGTCCCAGCGGCCCGCCATGGGCTTGTAGAGCGGATCGCCCGCGTTCTGCCGGTCCACCACCGCCGCCATGCGCTGGAAGGTCTCGCGCACCTGCTTCTCGCTGACCACGCCGTGCAGCAGCCAGTTGCAGATGTGCTGGCTGGAGATGCGCAGCGTGGCGCGGTCTTCCATCAGGCCCACGTTGTGGATGTCCGGCACCTTGGAGCAGCCCACGCCTTGCTCCACCCACCGCACCACGTAGCCCAGGATGCCCTGCGCGTTGTTGTCCAATTCCTGCTGGCGCTCCTCGGCGCTCCAGTTGGCGTTGGTGGCCACCGGCACCGTGAGCAGGTCCGTGATCAGCTGCTCGCGCTCGGCCTCGTAGTCGATCTGCTCCATCTCCCGCTGCACCGCGGCCACGTCCACCATGTGGTAGTGCAGCGCGTGCAGGGTGGCAGCCGTGGGCGACGGCACCCAGGCGGTGTTGGCGCCGGCGCGCGGATGCGCGATCTTCTGTTCCAGCATCGCGGCCATCAGGTCGGGCATGGCCCACATGCCCTTGCCGATCTGGGCCCGCCCGCGCAGGCCGCAGGCCAGGCCCACCAGCACGTTGTGGCGCTCGTAGGCGCGGATCCAGGCGCTGGACTTCATGTCGCCCTTGCGGATCATCGGGCCGGCATAGGTGCCGGTGTACATCTCGTCGCCGGTGCGATCGAGGAAGCCGGTGTTGATGAAGGCCACCCGCTCCGAGGCCGCGGCGATGCAGGCGCGCAGGTTCAGGCTGGTGCGGCGTTCCTCGTCCATGATGCCCAGCTTCACCGTGTATTCGGGCAGGCCGAGCAGCTGCTCCACGTGGCCGAACAGGTCGCAGGCGAAGGCCACTTCGGTCGGCCCGTGCATCTTGGGCTTGACGATGTAGACCGAGCCGGTGCGCGAGTTGCGCAGGCCGTCGCCTTCGCGCTTCTTCAGGTCCACCATCGAGATCGCGGTGGTGATCACCGCGTCCATGATCCCTTCGTAGATCTCCTGGCCGTCCTTCCACAGGATCGCCGGGTTGGTCATGAGGTGGCCCACGTTGCGCACGAACAGCAGCGAGCGGCCATGCAGGCGCACCTCGCCGTCGCCCGTGGGAGTGCGGTAGACGCGGTCGGCGTTGAGGCCGCGCGTGAAGGTGCGCCCGCCCTTGGTGACGTCCTCGGTCAGCGTGCCCTGCAGGATGCGCAGCCAGTTGCGGTAGCCGTGCACCTTGTCGGCGGCATCCACGGCGGCGATCGAATCCTCCAGGTCCATGATGGTGGACAGGGCCGCCTCCACGATCACGTCGGCCACGCCGGCCGCATCGGTGCTGCCGATGGCATGCTGGCGGTCGATCACGATCTCCAGGTGCAGCCGGTTGTTCTCCAGCAGCACGGCGGACGGCGCGGCCGGCTCGCCCTTGAAGCCGGCGAACTTCGCCGGGTCCTTCAGGCCGGAAGAGCGTCCGCCCTTCAGCTGCACCAGCAG
The DNA here is from genome assembly GCF_035706265.1 of Ramlibacter sp. Classification (GTDB taxonomy): domain Bacteria; phylum Pseudomonadota; class Gammaproteobacteria; order Burkholderiales; family Burkholderiaceae_C; genus Ramlibacter. The sequence goes on from NZ_DASSVG010000280.1 coordinate 2,310, forward strand.
CTGCCCGCCTTGCACCGTGTACGCCGTGGCATCGGCATGCGAGCCGGAGGCCAGCGGCGCCGCCAGGTCCAGCAGCTCGCGGGCGCGCGCGATCACCTTCGCGCCGCGCACCTCGTTGTAGCCGGGGCCCTTCTCGGCGCCGCCGGTTTCCGGGATCGCGTCGGTGCCGTAGAGGGCGTCGTACAGCGAGCCCCAGCGTGCGTTGGCGGCGTTGAGCGCATAGCGGGCGTTCAGGATCGGCACCACCAGCTGCGGGCCAGCCTGCAGCGCGAGCTCCGCGTCCACGTTCTCGGTGTGGGCGCGGGCGCCGCGCGCCGGCGTGGCCAGGTAGCCGATCTTCTCCAGGAAGCCGCGGTAGGCCGCCATGTCGCGGATCGGGCCGGGGTTGGCCTGGTGCCAGGCGTCGATCTGGGCGTGCTGGCGGTCGCGTTCTTCCAGCAGCGCCTTGTTGCGGGGCGACAGGGCGTGCACGATCGAATCGAAGCCGAGCCAGAACTGCGCCCGGTCCACGCCGATGGCGGGCAGCATCTCGTCGTCGATGAATCGCAGCAGCTCGTTGTCCACGTGCAAGCCGTGGATGGTGGTGCGGTCGGTCATGGCGTCTCTCCGGGAAGTTGGGAATCGAAAAAGGTGAGCACGTCGTCGAGCGAGGTGCCGGAGCGCGTGGGCTGGGTGCCCAGCTCCTCGAAAGGCAGGCCGTAGCGGTTCACCCAGAGCGTGCGGTAGCCGAACCAGGTCGCAGCCAGCGCGTCCCAGGCGTTGCAGCTGACGAAGAGGATCTGGCCGGCGGCCCTCTTGACCGCCTGCACGCCGAGGCGGTAGGCCTCGGGGTGGGTCTTGTACCGGCGCACGCTGTCCACGCTGATCACGTGGTCCAGCAGGCCTTCGAGGCCGGCGCTGCGCACCGCGATGCCCAGCATCTCGGGGTCGCCGTTGCTCAGGATGCCGGTGGTGATGCCGCGCGTGCGCAGCACCTGCAGCACCTCGCGGTTCTCGGGGAAGGCCGAGAGGTGGCGGTATTCGTTCATCAGCTGGTGCTCGCGCTCGGGCGTGAGCGCCAGGCCCAGGCGCTTGCAGGCGTAGCGCAGGCCCGCGAGCGTCAGCTCCCAGAAGGGGCGGTAGTGCGCGCCATCGTCGCTGGTGGTGACCAGGCGCGTGTACTCGATCTGCTTGTCGCGCCAGAGGATGGACAGCGCCTCGCCGCGTCCGGGAAAGAGTTGTTCCGCGAGCAGCCCCACGCTGTAGACATCGAACAGCGTGCCATAGGCATCGAACAGTACCGCCTTGGGTTGATCCATGGCGGTACTGTATTACGTACGTCCAGCGTCAGCAGTGACGTTGAAGTAGGTTGATCCGTGACTTCAATGCAGTTAATCCATCCCGGAACCCGAAGCCACGTTTCGTCATGCGAATTCTGGCGCGATCAGAACCCGAACACCCGCTGCGCGTTGCTGCCGCGGATGGCGCGCATCTGGGCCTCCGGCAGCGCCGCCGTGTTCGCAAACGCCCCCTTGGTGTCGTGCACCCAGTGCGGCCAGTCGGTGCCGAACATCACGTGCTCGGCGCCGACGATCTCGATCAGGTACTTCAGCGGCCGCAGGTCGTAGGTGATGCTGTCGTAGTAGATGTGGCGCAGGTAGTCGGTGGGCTTGCGCTTCATCTGCCGGCGCGACGCGAGCTCCACCTCGTCGCCCTTCTCGAACCGGCCCACCAGGTAGGGCAGGGTGCCGCCGCCGTGCGAGGCGATGATCTTGAGATCGGGATACTGGTCGAAGAAGCCCTCGAAGATCATGCGCGTGATCGCCAGCGTGGTGTCGAACATGAAGCCGACCGACCACGACAGGTCGAACTTGGTCATGTCCATGAAGTCCACCCCGGGCGGGTCGGTGGGATGCACCAGCACCGGCAGCTTGCGCTGGTCGATCGCCTTCCAGACGGGGGCGAACATCGGGTCGGTGAGGCTCTTGCCGGCCACGTTGGCCAGCACCATCACGCCCACGGCACCGTTGGCGCAGGCGCGCTCCAGCTCCTCCACGGCCCGCTGCGGATACTCCCAGGGCAGCGAGGCGAACCAGCGGATGCGGTCGGGGTAGCGCGATTGCGCCGCGGCCACGTTGTCGTTGGCCTCGCGCGCCGCCAGCACGCTGATCTCCTCGCCGCCCCAGTACACGTTGGGGCAGGTGAGCGAGACCACCGAGACGTCGATCTTCGCCGCGTTCATGTGCTCGATGCGCAGCTCCCAGTCGAAGTGGCCCTTCTGCGGGATCACCACCGGCGTGTTGCCGCGGAACACCTCGCGCTGCCCGTCGGGGCGGGTCTGCACGTTGTAGATGCCGCTCTTCTCCTGCAGCAGCTGCAGCCACTTGTGCGTGAACATGTGGGTGTGGACGTCGATCACCGTCATCGGAACTCCTGTGCGAAAAGGGGAATGCGGGCTCAGTGCGACAGCACCTGGCCCAGGAAGGTCTGCAGCCGCGCGCTGCGCGGGCGCTCGAAGAAATCGGCCGGGGCGGCGATCTCGATCACCTGGCCTTCGTCCATGAACACCACGCGGTCCGCCACGCGGCGCGCGAAGCCCATCTCGTGGGTGACGATCATCATCGTCATGCCCTCGCCGGCCAGGCTCTCCATGGTCTGCAGCACCTCGTTGACCATCTCGGGGTCGAGCGAGGCGGTGGGCTCGTCGAACAGCACCACCTGCGGCCGCGTGCAGAGCGCGCGGGCGATCGCCACGCGCTGCTGCTGGCCGCCGGAAAGCTGCGCCGGATAGCGCTGCGCCAGGTGCGCCAGGCCCACGCGCTGCAGGTAGTGCATGGCGCGCTCGTTCGCTTCGCGGCGCGACACGCCGGCGCCCCACACGGGGCCGACGGTGCAGTTCTGCAGCGCCGTCATGTGCGGGAACAGGTTGAACTGCTGGAACACCATGCCCACCCGGCGGTTGACGGCCAGCCGGGCCGCGCGCGTGATCTCGTCGGCCCGCAGGGTGATGCCGCACACCTCCAGCTGGCCTTGCTGGAAGGGCTCCAGCAGGTTCACGGTGCGGACCAGCGTCGACTTGCCGGAACCCGACGGGCCGCAGATGACGATGCGTTCGCCGGGCGCGACCTGCAGGTCGATGTCGCGCAGCGCATGGTAGGCGCCATACCACTTGTTGACGCCGGCGAGGCGCACCACGGGCGCGGCGGCGGAGAGATCGGAAGGCACTGCGTTCATGGGGAAGGGGCGCCGCCGGCGTGCACCGATTCGAGCCGGCGGCTGTAGCGCGAGAGGCCGTAGCAGACGGCGAGATAGACCAGGGCGAGGAACACCTGGCCGGAGGTGAGGATGTTGGACTCGCCGTTCCACTCGGGCGACTTGGCGCCGTTCTCGATCGCGCCGAGCAGGTCGTTCAGCCCGATCACCGACAGCAGGGTCGTCTCCTTGATCACGGCGATCAGGATGTTGACCAGCGCCGGCACCACGGCGCGCACCGCCTGCGGCAGCACGATCAGGCGCAGCGCCGCGAAGTCGCCCAGGCCCACGCTGGTGGCGGCCTCGCGCTGGCCGGCGCCCACGGTCTGCAGCCCGCCGCGGAACACCTCGGCGGCCATGGCGGCGTTGAAGAGGGCGAAGGCGACCAGGGCGCGCGTGAACAGGTCGATGTTCCACCCCGGCGGCAGGAACATGGGCAGCAGGGTGGCGGCGATGAACAGCACTGCCAGCAGCGGCACGCTGCGCATGCTCTCGACGAAGCCGGCGCACAGCCAGCGCACCACCGGCAGCCGCGAGTTGCGTCCCAGCGCCAGCGCGAGGCCGAGCGGCAGCGCGGTCGCGAAGGTCACCAGCGTGCAGGCCAGCGTGAGCAGCAGCCCGCCCCATTGGGTCGGCGGCACCGCAGCCAGCGGCCCGCCGCCCGCCAGCAGCGCGATCAGCAGCACGGGCAGCAGCACGAAACCCCACAGCACCGGCGTGGGCGAGGCGGTCGAAGGCCGGCGCACCGCCCAGATCCAGAAGGCGGCGAACAGGGCGAAGCCGGTCCAGGGGCGCCACAACTGCGCATCGGGATAAGGGCCCACCACCCAGGTCTTCCAGCGGGCCAGCACGAAGGCCCAGCAAGCCCCTTCGCTGCCGGGGCAGGCCTCGCTGCTGGTGCCGCGCCAGTGCGCGTTCACGAGCGCCCATTGCAGGAAGTGCCAGCCCGCGAGCAGCAACAGCGCCGCGAGCAGCAGCGACAGCAGGCCGGCGCCGCGGCTCGGGAACCAGACCTCGCGCCAGCGCGTGCGCGCGGGCAGCAGCCGCACCGGGGGCGGCCGCGGCGGCAAGGGGAGGGCGCGCAGGAATCCGTCCATGGTTTCAGCGTGCCTGCCGCCGCAGCAGGCGCCGGTTGGCGAGGTTGACGGCCAGCGCGATCAGCAGGTTGATCGCCGCATAGAGCGTCACCACCAGCGCCATCGCTTCCAGCGCCTGGCTGGTCTGGCTGAGGATGGTTCCTCCGACGATCTGCATGATGTCCGGATAGCCGATGGCCGCCGCCAGCGAGGAGGCCTTGGCCAGCGACTGGTACTGGCCCGCGGCGGGCGGCAGCGCGAGCCGCAGCGCCTGCGGCAGCACCACCAGCAGCGCCGCGCGCGTGCCGCTCAGGCCCACGGCCGCGGCCGCCTCGGACTGGCCGCGCGGCACGGACTGGATGCCGGCGCGGAAGATCTCGGCCAGGAAGGCGCTGTTGTAGATCGCGAGCCCCAGCGTGAGCGCCAGCAGCTCGGGCAGCAGCGCGATGCCGCCGCTCACGTTGAAGCCCTCGGCCACCGGCCGCTCCAGCGCCAGCCCCGCATCGCCCCAGTGCAGGCGCGGCAGGAACAGGCCGCGGTTATTGAGCAGGATGTCGCCGAACTGCAGGCTGTCGGCCACGCCCGGCAGCAGCGCGATCGCCGAGAAGTACCAGAAGAAGATCTGCAGCAGCAGCGGGATGTTGCGGAACACCTCGACCCAGGCCGTGCAGGCGCCGCGCACCAGGGCCTGCGCCGCCAGGCGCCCGAAAGCCACCGGCACCGCGATCAGCGTGCCCAGCAGGGCCGACAGCGCCACCACCAGCAGCGTGTTGAGCGTGGCGACCGCCACCGCCCGCAGGTAGGTGGAGCCTTCGCCGAAGGGAATGGGCGTCTGCGCGATCTCGAAGCCGGCCTGCACCTGCAGGAACTGGAAGCCGCTCGCGATGTGCAGCTGGCGCAGGTTGTGCAGGAAGTTCGCCAGCCCGGACCAGGCGAGCCAGGCCACGACGGCCAGCAGGAGCGCCTGGCCGGCGTAGCCCGGCAGCCGTTCGCGCAGAACGGCGCGGGACATCTTCATCGGCGAATCAGCGCACCGGCACGGACATCATCAGCCCGCCGTTGGCCACCAGGGCATTGCGGCCGCGGTCCAGGCGCAGCGGCGTCTTCGGCCCGACGTTGCGGTCCCAGATCTCGCCGTAGTTGCCCACCGCCTTGATCGCCTTGTAGGCGTAGTCGTTGTCCACGCCGAGCTTGGTGCCGAAGTCGCCGGTGACGCCCAGCAGGCGCTGCACGTCGGGGCTGGTCGACTTGAGCATCGCGTCCACGTTGCCCTGGTTGATGCCCAGCTCCTCGGCCGCCACCAGCGCGTTGAGCGTGAAGCGCACCAGCGCCTCCCAGCGCGGCTGGCCCTGGGCCACGATGGGGCCGATCGGCTCGTTGGAGACCGTCTCGGCCAGCACCTTGAATTCGTCGCGGTTCGGCAGCTTGGCCAGGCGCGCGGCCAGGCCCGAGCGGTCGTTGATCGCGGCGTCGCAGCGCTTGGCCACGAAGGCGTCCCAGGCCTGCTCCTGCGAGGCGAAGGTCACGATCTTGTACTTCAGCTTGCGGGCGCGGAAGTAGTCGGCCACGATCAGCTCGGAGGTGCTGCCCTGCGCCGTGCAGATGGTGGCGTTGTTCAGGTCCGAGACCTTGTTGGCGCGCGACTTGGTGGTGACGGCAAAACCCTGGCCGTCGAAGAACATCACCTTGGGGAACTTCAGCCCGCCGACGTCGCGGCTCTGGGTCCAGGTGAAGCGGTGCGTCAGCACGTCCACCGCGCCCGAGGGCAGGCTCGCGAAGGCGGTCTTCAGGTCCATCGGCTGCAGCTGGATCTTGCTGTCGTCGCCCAGCGTGGCCGCGGCGATGGCGCGGCACAGGTCGATGTCGAAGCCGGTGCGCTTGCCGCTGTTGTCCTCCGCCGAGAAGCCGGGGGCGGCCAGCGTCACGCCGCACTTGACCGCGCCGCGGCCCTTGACGTCGTCCAGGACGTCGGCGCTGGCAGGCTGGGCCAGCGCCGCGAAGGCGACCAGGGCCAGGCAGGCCTGGGCGACCGTGGCGGGGCGGAAGGTGGGGCGCATTGTCTTGTCTCCGTAACGTAACTCTTGAGTGCGCGACAGTGTAGCGGCTGGTCCCACGGCGCCGCATCGGGGCAGACCCCGGCGCAGTCCGCGGGGGACGCGACAATCGGGGCATGTCCCCTGAAGTCCTGATCAGCGAGGTCGGTCCGCGCGACGGCCTCCAGTCGGTCGCAGCCACGATGCCGACGGCGCACAAGCGGCGCTGGATCGACGCCTTGCACGCGGCCGGCCTGCGCGAAATCGAAGTGGCCTCCTTCGTCCCCGCGAAGCTGCTGCCGCAGATGGCCGATGCCGCGGAAGTGGTGGCGCATGCGCTCACCAAGCCGGGGTGGACCGTGATGGCGCTGGTCCCCAACCGCAAGGGCGCCGAGGCGGCACTGCAGGCCGGCGTGCACAAGCTCACGCTTCCCGTCTCCGCGAGCGCCGCGCACTCGCAGGCCAACGTGCGCAAGTCGCCGCTGGAAATGGTGGAGGAAGTGCGCGCCGTGCTGGCGCTGCGCGACGCGCTCGCGCCGCACGCCAAGGTGGAAGCCGGCATCTCCACCGCCTTCGGCTGCACGCTGCAGGGCGAAGTGCCCGAGGACGACGTGATCCGGCTGGCCGTGGCGCTGGCCGAAGCGGGCGTCGACGACGTGGGCCTCTCCGACACCACCGGCATGGCGAATCCGGCCCAGGTGCGGCGGCTGTTCGAGCGCCTGGCGGCCGAGATCGGCGCCAAGGCCGGCGCGGCCCACATGCACAACACGCGC
>NZ_DASSVG010000281.1:0-2288 GCF_035706265.1 Ramlibacter sp.
GGCGACTGCATCATGCGGCCGAAGCGAATCGGCAACAGGTCGGGAAGGCGGTGTTCGTTGGATTCGTTCAGGATGTCGATGGGATCGCGGCGATTCTTGCCCGGCTTCCAATGGGCCTGCTCCTCGCGCGGCGCCGAATCCCGCAGTGCCTTTCCTTCGGCACGCCGTTCGTCCGGCGACTTGTAGGACAAGGCTTGAAGAACATGCTGGCTGACTTCGGCATCCATGCGTCCCCCGCAACGCGATCCATTTGCGGACAGACAGTACCGTGAGGCGGGGCGGGCCACTAGCCCGAACTTTACCGTTAATTTGGTCAAGCGATTGATATCGCCCGATTAATTTTAGGCGAACTGACTACAGAGCTGGTTTGAGGCCGAGCAGATCGAGGGCGCGGCGCTGGACGGCGGTGGGGGTTGCGAGGAGTGCGAAGGTGGTGTTGCGCCCGAGGCGCACGGTGTTGCGCGTGAGAGTGGCGAGATCGCCGAGGAGGCTTCGGAAGCTGTGCACCGGGAGGCCCTCGTCGGTGTGCTTGGTGGCGGCTTTGCCGGCGGCCAGCGGAGATGGCGTGGCCTTGGCGACCGGCGAGGAGCGGGCTGCATCGGCGGCGGCACGATCGTGATCGTCGAACAGCATGGGGGCGAGCGCCTGGCGCATGTGCCATTCGAGATAGTAGGCGAGCATGCAGAGCAGCACGTGGGCGCGCACCCTGGGGGCGGTCCAGTGGAAGACCGGGCGCAGCTCGAGGTCGACGGTCTTGAGGCTGCGGAAGGCGCGCTCGACGCGGGCAAGGCTTTTGTAGGTGCTGACCGCGTCAGACGCGCTCAAGCTGTCGGCGGGCACGTTGGTGCGCAGCACGTAGATGCCGTCGAGGGCGGCTTCGGCCGCGATGGCGGCCTCGTCGCGGGTGAAGCTGAGCTGGCCGTCGGTGATGGTGAGGTGGAAGTGCTTGGCCATCTTGCGGCGGCCCATCACGGCACCGACGGCCAGGCCGATCTGGTCGGCGCCGCGCAGCGGCTGGCGGCGCCGGCGGACGCGCGCCTGGATGGCGCGCAGATCCTGCTCGGTGGCGTCGAGCAGCTCGCGGCGCTTGCGCGCCCGCTCGTGCGCCAGAGCCGGGTTGCGGCAGACGATGAGCCGCTCGCCGGGATAGTCCGGGCTTTCGATCTCCGCCATGTCGCGCTGATCGAACAGCGACAGCTGCAACGGCCCGCGGTCGGCCGCCAGCGCCTGGATGGCCGGCGCCCGCAATGCCGTCAGCCAGTCCAGCCCGGCCGGCGCCAGATCCTCGACGATGCGCGCGGCCGTGATCATGCCACGGTCGCCGACCAGCACCACGCGGCTGAGGCCGAAGCGCCGCTTGAGCTTGTCGACCTGCAGCGAAAGCGTCGCCGGATCGGCGGTGTTGCCTTCGAACACCTCGACCGCGATCGGGCAGCCTTGCGCGCTGCACAGCAGCCCGACGATGATCTGCAGCTTGTCGGGTCGGCCGTCACGGCTGTAGCCGTGGCGCGCCAGCGCACAGCAGCGGCCCTCCAGCCAGGTCGAGGTGACGTCGTATAGCACCAGCACGCCGTCGCTGAGATGACGCTGCGCCAGGCTTGCCTCGATGGCCGGCTGCGCCGTGCCCAGCCAGTCGAGCGTGGCGTAGACCTCGTTGGCCCTGACCCGGCCCAAGCCCAGGGTGGGGCCCAGGGAGCTGAGCGCGGTCGTCTCGTCGAGCCCGCGCGCCGTTGCCAGCTTGGAGGCCGGCTCGAGCAGCCGGGCGACGATCAGTGCCAGCGCCAGGTTGGTGCGCCGATCCAAGGCACGCGGCAGGACGCGGTCGAGCTTGATCTTGCGCGCCGTCCCGAGCGCTGCCAGCACGTGGCCGTGCGGCAGCGCGCGCACGATCTGCAAGCCCTCGTCGGCCGGCACCAGCCTCTCGCCGCGCAGCACCGCGCGCAGCGCCTCGATCTGCTCGGCCGGCCAGTGCGAGAGGTTCTGCAGGGTGCGGTTCTTGACCTTGTTGCCGTCGCGGTAGCTCTCCCGCAGAAGGACGGCGGGGGCGGAACCGCGGTTCGGCACGACGGCCACATACATGCGCTACTTATAGCACACATCGCCCCTCAGGGCAACCAAAATGCACCGTGCCTTATGACTACATGGACAACCCACTATCCAGCTTATTCAAGGACTTAGCTCGATTTCCAGGTAAAGTTCGGGCTAGCCGGCGGGCGTTCGCGCGCCGGCGGCGCGGCAGCGCGGCCCGCGCCGACGCCGGTGGCTAGATGCCCGAAAGCGCCGGGCTC
>NZ_DASSVG010000282.1:0-2996 GCF_035706265.1 Ramlibacter sp.
CCCTGCAGCAGCTTCTCCGCATCCACCCGCGCATCTCCCAGCGCAGTGCGCTCGGCCATCGAGTACACCCGATGCGTCGATGCCACCAGTGTCGTGCGCGCCGGCGTCACCAACCCGCGCTGCAGTGCCCGCCCCGCCTCCATGAGCTCGGACGCGATCACCACGTCGACTTCGCCGGGCACCGGCGCCAGTGCCAGCACCGGTTGCGCCCCGGCCGGCACCGCGCCGCGCGGGAACATCTCGATGTAGTAGAGCGTGGCACCGGTGCGCTGCGCCACGCCCGGCACCGAGGTGGCCTGGGCGACGAAGCCCTCGTGCTCCGCCAGGTCCACCAGCCAATCGGCCAGCACCCCGCCGCCTTCGCCGCCCATGGCGAGCAGGGCGATGGAGATGGCGCGCGGTTCACTCATGCCGTCAGGCCCTCCAGCCGCCGCTCGATGCGCCGCTGCAGCCAGCCGATCACCGCGCCGCGCACGCGCTGGCGCCAACGTTCCCAGCGCGTCGGGTTGTTCACGATCGAGGCGCGATAGAACGAGGGACACAGCACGGCCGCGTGCGCCGTCTCGCCGCACAGCCCGCAGCCGGCGCAGCTGTCCACGACGGCCGTGACGGGATCGGTGCGCAGCGGATCGGGATTGGGCCGGATGGTCAGCGACGGGCAGCCCGAGAGCCGGATGCAGGAATGATCGCCAGTGCAGGTGTCGGGATCGACGCCGAAGCGCTCGCGCACCACCCGCTCGCCGCGCGCGATCGCCTGCTTCGCCAGCGGCCGCACCCGCCGCTGCCGGTTCAACATGCACTCCGACGAGGCCACGATCACCTTCGGGCCCCGCTCGCGGGTGGTGAGCGCCTCGCGCAGCGCGCCGCGCATCTTCTCCAGGCTGTAGGTGTGGTCGACGGTGCGGACCCAGTCCACGCCGACGCCGCGCACCGCGCGTTCGATCGGGTGCTGCGTGCTGCGGATCGGGTTGCCGGCGCGCGACGAGAGCAGGTCCTGCCCGCCCGTGGCGGCCGAATAGCCGTTGTCCACCACCAGCAACACGTTGTCGGTCTGGTTGAACACCGCGTTGCCCACGCCGCTGGTGAGCCCGTTGTGCCAGAAGCCGCCGTCGCCCATCACGGCCAGCGCGCGCTTCTCGGTCTCCGGCGTGTTGAAGGCCGAGGCCGCCGACCAGCCGAGCCCGTAGCCCATGGTGGTGGCGCCGATCTCGAACGGCGGCAGGATCGAGAACAGGTGGCAGCCGATGTCGCAGCTCACGTGGTGCGGCCCCAGCTCGCGCTCCACCAGCTTCAGCGCGGTGAAGATCGGCCGCTCCGGGCAACCGGTGCAGAACGAGGGCGGGCGGCCGTGCACCTGCGCGATCGCCTGCTGGATGGCGGCCGCCGCCGCGGGATCCACGGGCGTCTCGCCGCGCGCCGGCAGCAGACCCGGCGCCACCTGCGCGAGGAAGCCGCGCACGCCCTGCAGCACCACGCCGCCGGTGTATTCGCCGGCCATGGGCAGCACGTCCTTGCCGTGCACGCGCGTGGCCACGCCGGCCTTGCGCAGCATCGCATTGACGGCCTGCTCGATGAAATCGGGCTGGCCTTCCTCCACCAGCAGGATCGCGCGCTTGCCGGCGCAGAAGCGCAGCAGTTCCTCCTCCACCAGCGGGTACGTCACGTTCAGCACATAGAGCGGCACCTGCGTGTGGCCGAAGGCATCGCACAACCCCAGCAATTCCAGCGCGCGCACCACCGCGTTGTAGAGGCCGCCCTGCAGCACGATGCCGAAGTCGCGCGCGTCCTCGGCGAAGAACTCGTTGAGTCCGTGCTGGCGGATGAAGCGCACGGCGGCCGGCCAGCGCTCGCGGATCTTCTCCTGCTCGTGCGCGTAGGTGGCCGGGGGCAGGGCGATGCGGCCGGTGTCGCGGCGCGGCTGCTCCAGCGCGTCCTTCAGCGTGAAGTCGGGGCGCACGTTGTCGCGCGCGGTGAAACTGCCGTGCACGTGGCAGGCGCGGATGCGCAGCTGCAGCATCACCGGCGTGCGGCTCGCCTCCGAGAGCGCAAAGCCCTGCTCCACTGCCCGCACGATGGCCGGCAGGTTGGGCCGCGGATCGAGCAGCCACAGCTGCGACTTCATCGCGAAGGCGTGCGAGCGCTCCTGCATGATGCTGGAGCCCTCGCCGTAGTCCTCGCCGACGATGATCAGCGCGCCGCCGGTCACGCCGCCCGAGGCCAGGTTCGCCAGCGCGTCCGACGCCACGTTGGTGCCGACCGTGGACTTGAAGGTGACGGCGCCGCGCAGCGGATAGTTGACCGAGGCCGCGAGGGTGGCGGCGGCCGCCGCCTCGGAAGCACTGTGCTCGAAGCGGATGCCGAGCTCGCCCAGGATGCCGCGCGCATCGGTGAGCACGTCCATCAGGTGCGAGATGGGCGCGCCCTGGTAGCCGGCGACGTAGGAGACGCCGGATTGCAGCAGTGCCTTGGTCACCGCGAGGATGCCCTCGCCGCGGAATTCCTCGCCCGCGCCCAGGCGCAGCTTCTCCACTTCCTGCGCGAAGGATCGTTCAGCCATCGCAGCGAATGTACGGAATCGGCGCCGTCCCGCGCCGCTTCAGGGGTTCAGGGTTTGTCCGCTTGTTGCTGCGGGGCCGACAAGAGCAGCCTGCGCACTCTCGGCTTTTCCCTGGAGGATCGCCCCGATGAAAGTGGACCACCTCGTCGAGCCCGATCGCGTGCACCGCAGCGTGTACACCGACCAGGCGATCTTCGACGCCGAGATGGAGAAGATCTTCGAGCGCACCTGGGTCTACTGCGGCCACGCCTCGCAGGTCAAGGCACCGGGCGACTACCACGCCGTCACGATCGGCCGCCAGCCCATGGTGATGGTGCGCCATTCCGACCGCTCCGTGCGCGTCTTGTACAACCGCTGCCCGCATCGCGGCGCGCTGCTGTACGGCGACCGCAACGGCAACGTCGGCAAAGGCATCATCTGCTCCTACCATTCCTGGCAG
>NZ_DASSVG010000283.1:0-2351 GCF_035706265.1 Ramlibacter sp.
CTCGCCGCCGATGTAGAACATGCTCATGAGGATGGCCGAGAACACCATGCCTACCGGATGCAGCCGGCCGACGAAGGCGACGATGATGGCGGCGAAGCCGTAGCCGGCCGGCACGTAAGGCGTGAGCTGGCCGATCGGGCCGGCCACTTCCAGCGCGCCCGCCAGGCCGGCCGCGCCGCCGGAGACCAGCAGCGCCGTCCACAGCGCCTTGCGCGAGGAGAAGCCGGCATAGCGCGCTGCCGCCGGTGCCAGCCCGCCCACCTGCTGGGCGAAGCCGGCCCGGGTGCGGAACAGGAACACCCAGAGGGCCGCCACGCCCGCCAGCGCCAGCAGCACGCCGATGTTGACGCGCGAGCCCTGCATCAGGCGCGGGATCTGCGTCACCGCCTCGAAAGTCTTGGTCTGCGGGAAGTTGTAGCCCTGCGGATCCTTCCAGGGCCCGAACACGAGGTAGTTGAGCGTCAGCGTGGCCACGTACACCAGCATCAGGCTGACCAGGATCTCGTTGGCGTTGAACTTGTCGCGCAGCAACGCCGTGATCCCGGCCCAGGCCATGCCGCCCACCACGCCGGCGAGCAGGATCGCGACCACGATCAGGCGGCTGGTGTCCTTGCCCGCCAGCAGCGCGACGCCGCCGGCCACCACGGCACCGATCACGAACTGCCCCTCGGCGCCGATGTTCCACACGTTGGAGCGGAAGCACACGGCCAGCCCCAGCGCGACGATCAGCAGCGGCGTCGCCTTGACCATCAGCTCGCCCAGCCGGTAGCCCGAGTTGATCGGCTCCCAGAAGAACACCTGCAGCCCGCGCACCGGGTCCTTGCCCAGCGCCACGAACAGCAGCGTCCCGATAAGCACCGTGATCACCAGCGCCAGCAGCGGCGAGGCGATGCTCCAGAAGCGCGAGGCTTCGGGTCTCGGCTCCAGCTTAAACATTGTTGCTGCCTTTCTCCCTCTCCCTCTGGGAGAGGGCCGGGGTGAGGGCACTCCCGGTGAGGGCACTCCCCGCCCCCTCCCGCATCGGATGCACCACCCACAACCCGCTCATCCACTCCCCGATCAGCGTCACCGTCGCCCGCGCCCGCTCGATGCTCGGCGACAGCCGGCCCTTGGCGATCACGTGCAGCCGGTCGCTGATCTCGAACAGCTCCTCCAGCTCCTCCGACACCACCAGCACCGCGCAACCCGCGTCGCGCAGCGCCAGGATCTCCGCGCGGATCTGCGCCGAGGCGCCGACGTCCACGCCCCAGGTCGGCTGCGAGACGATCAGCAGCTTGGGGTTGGCGTCGATCTCGCGCCCGACGATGAACTTCTGCAGGTTGCCGCCGGAGAGCGACTTCGCCGCCGCGTCCGGGCCGCCGGCCTTGACGTTGAATTTCTCGATGATGCGCTGGGCCTGGCGCTTGAGGCCCTTGACGTCGATCCAGCCGCTGCGGTTGACGGCGTCGGTGCGCGTGAGCAGCAGGTTCTGCGCCAGGCCGAGCGTCGGCACGGCGCCGCGGCCGAGCCGCTCCTCCGGCACGAAGTGCAGGCCGAGGTCGCGCCGGTCCGCCGGGTCGAGCCGGCCGCAGTGCACGCCGCTCACCTGGATCATGGTCGGGGCGGCGCGCCGGTCCTCGCCGGAGAGCGCGAACAGCAGCTCGCGCTGGCCGTTGCCGGACACGCCGGCGATGCCCACGACCTCGCCCGCGCGCACCTCGAAGGAGATGGCGTCCAGGTCGTGGCCGAACTGGTCCTCGCGCGGCAGCGTGAGGCCTTCCACCTTCAACACCACTTCGCCCGGCTGGCGGTCGTGGTGCTCCAGCTCCGGCGGCTCGGCGCCGATCATCATCCGCGACAGCGACGCATTGGTCTCGCGCCGCGGGTCGGTGTCGCCCGTCACCTTGCCGCCGCGCATCACCGTGCAGGCGGTGCACAGCTCGCGGATCTCGTGCAGCTTGTGCGAGATGTAGAGGATGCTGCAGCCCTCGGAGGCGAGCTGCTTGAGCACCACGAACAGCTTCTCCACCGCCTGCGGCGTCAGCACCGAGGTGGGCTCGTCCAGGATCAGCAGCTTGGGGTTGGTGAGCAGCGCGCGGATGATCTCCACCCGCTGCATCTCGCCCACGGAGAGCGTGTGCACGGGGCGGCCGGGGTCCACGTCGAGCCCGTATTCGCGCGCCTTGGCGGTGATGCTGTGCGTCACCTGGTGGAGCGTGAGGCTCTTGTCCAGGCCGAGCCACACGTTCTCCGCCACGGTGCGCGTGTCGAACAGGCTGAAGTGCTGGAACACCATGCTGATGCCCAGCGCCCGCGCTTCCTGCGGGTTGCGGATGTGCACGGGCCGGCCGTCGAACATCACGCTGCCTTCG
>NZ_DASSVG010000284.1:0-2863 GCF_035706265.1 Ramlibacter sp.
GAAGGCCAGGCACCGGCCGCTGGTGTTCATCACCTCCAACAACGAGAAGGAGCTGCCGGATGCCTTCCTGCGCCGCTGCTTCTTCCACTACATCAAGTTCCCCGATGCCGAGACGATGCGGCAGATCGTGGACGTGCACTTTCCGGGTTTGAAGGGTGAGCTGCTGGGCGCGGCGATGAAGACCTTCTACGACGTGCGCAACCTGCCGGGGCTGAAGAAGAAGCCCAGCACCTCCGAGCTGCTGGACTGGCTGAAGCTGCTGGTGGCCGAGGACATCCCGATCGAGGCGCTGCAAAGCAAGGACGACAAGGTGGCGGTGCCGCCGCTGGTGGGCGCACTGCTGAAGAACGAACAGGACGTGACCCTGTTCGAGAAACTGGTGTTCATGCAGCGCCACAACCGGTGAGCGCCATGCGTGCCCTGCTGCGCCCGGCCCTGGCTGCCGCCCTGCTTGCAGGGGGCGCGCAGGCGCAGACGGCCCCCGCGTTGCCGGCACCGGGCGCGGAACTCAAACGCCTGTGCGAAACCATCGCCATGACCCCGGCCGACGCGCGCGAGGCGGCCCGCCGGGCCGAATGCGTGCTGGCCGGCGCCATCCCGAGCCTGAACCGCTTCGAGGAGGCGCGCGTGTTCGCGCGCTGGGCGCTCTCCAGGGGTGAGCCGGCGGGCGGGCTGATGCTGTTCCTGGCCTTCCAGAACGATCCGGCCAACCAGTTCCTGCGCGAGGGCCGGGTCGATGCGCAGGCCTATGCAAGGCTGGCCGCGCGCAGCCTGGCGCAGCGGCGCGAACAGGTCGACGCCATCGAGGGCCTGGGCTTCGCCGCCGGCAAGGGGCATCCCGCCGCCGGCCCGCTGCTGGCCGCCTACTTCCACGACACCGTGGCACCTCGCAACGTGGCACGGCTGGGCGCGCTGACGGCGCTCTTGATCCGCAATGGCGAGCACAGCCCCACCATCGAGCGCTTCGCGCGCGAGGCCGATGCGATCGCGCGCGACGCCGCCGGCACCAAGGCATCGCCGCGGGCCTTCTTCGGCGCCTGGGGCGATGCGCTCGCCGCCGCGCGGCAGGGTTACCGCGCGCAAAGCGGCGGCAAGGCCTGCCAGGACGTGCAGCTGAAATCCGTGAGTGCGACCGAGCTGCAGGGGGCCGAATTCCTGCCGCTCACCGGCACCCTCGTGGCCGAGAGCTACCTCGTGCGCGGGCAGTGGAGCGAGTTCTGGAGCTTCCGCGCCTGCGGCGAGGAGGTGCCGGTGAAGGTCGATTTCGCCGCCGACGGCTGGGGCGGCGCCACGTCCAGCGCCAGCTACGACAAGGGAGCCTGAGGACAAGCCATGCGCAAGCCCGAACCCGTCACGCTCGCCGATGACCGCCTGCGCCTGGAGCCGCTGGCGACGGACCACGTCGCCGCGCTGGAAGCCGCGGCACGCGACGGCGAGCTGTGGAACCTGCGCGTGACTTCCGTGCCCGCACCGGGCGAGACGGCAGCCTACGTGGCCGCGGCGCTGAAAGACCAGGAAGATGGGCACATGCTGCCCTTCGTCGTGGTCGATGCGGCCAGCGGCCGCGTGATCGGCAGCACCCGTTACCACGACATCGTGCCGGCGGTGGAGCGGCTGGAGATCGGCTACACGTGGTACGGCCGCTCCTGGCAGCGCACGCACGTCAACACCACGGCCAAGCTGCTGCTGATGCAGCATGCCTTCGAGACGCTGGGCGCGCAGCTGGTGGGCTGGCGCACCGACAACTACAACTTCGCCAGCCAGCGCGCCATCGAGCGCCTGGGCGCGCGCAAGGACGGCGTTCTGCGCCACCACGCGCTGCGGCGCGACGGCACGGTGCGCGACACCGTGATGTACAGCCTGGCCGCCGGCGAGTGGCCGGAGGTGAAGGCGCACCTGCAGTACCAGCTGGCGCGTCCGCGGGGAGAACGCTGACATGCTGATCGACTTCTTCTATACCCTGCGCAGCGCCAAGCTGCCTGTTTCGGTCAAGGAATACCTCACCCTCGTCGAGGCGCTGAAGGCGGGCGTAGTCGGTCCGCAGAGCGACGGGGCCTTCAGCATCGACGACTTCTACTATCTCGCCCGCACCGCGCTGGTGAAGGACGAGAAGCACTACGACAAGTTCGACCGCGCCTTCGCGGCCTACTTCAAGGGCGTGGAGCTGATCGCCGACTTCAGCAAGGACATCCCGCTGGAGTGGCTGCGCAAGAACCTGGAACTAGAGCTCTCGCCGGAGGAGAAGGCGAAGATCGAGAAGATGGGGTGGGACGAGCTCATGGAGACGCTCAGGAAGCGCTTCGAGGAGCAGAAGAAACGCCACGAGGGCGGCAGCAAGATGATAGGCACCGGCGGCACCTCGCCGTTCGGCGCCTACGGCTTCAATCCGCAGGGCATCCGCATCGGGCAGGACAAGGGCCGCAACCGCAGCGCGGTGAAGGTGTGGGACCAGCGCGCCTACAAGGACTACGACGACAGCCAGGAACTGGGCACGCGCAACATCAAGATCGCGCTGCGGCGGCTGCGCAAGTTCGCGCGCGAGGGCGCCGAGGAGGAACTGGACCTCGACGACACCATCCGCTCCACCGCGGCCAATGCGGGCTGGCTGGACATCAAGATGGTGCCCGAGCGGCACAACAACGTGAAGGTGCTGCTGCTGATGGACGTGGGTGGCACCATGGACGAACACATCCACCGCGTCGAGGAGATGTTCTCCGCCGCGAAGGCGGAGTTCAAGCACCTGGAGTTCTACTACTTCCACAACTGCGTCTACGACTTCATGTGGAAGAACAACCGCCGGCGCTTCAGCGAGAAGTTCCCGACCTGGGACATCATCCGCAAGTACAACAAGGACTACAAGCTG
>NZ_DASSVG010000285.1:0-10617 GCF_035706265.1 Ramlibacter sp.
CGGAAGTAAAGGAGGAGGCGCGGGCGCGCTGTCATGACGGGCAACGGTTCCCATCCGCGCCGGGGGACATGGAGGAGACGGACAAACCCCCTCCGGGCCGGCCCAGAGGGGGAAACGGACAACACCCCTCCCGGCCGGACCAGGAGGCGCCCGCTGTCCCGAAGCAGCACGCAGCTTTGAAGGTCGTCAGCCCCCCGCGCGGGAATGACGATATTCTTGGGCTCAGCGCCATGTCCAAGCCGTTCAAGATCCCGCAGTCCGTCCTGGTCGTGATCCACACGCCGGCGCTCGACGTGCTGCTGATCAACCGCACCGACTCGCCCGGCTACTGGCAGTCGGTCACCGGCTCCAAGGACAGCGAGGACGAGCCCTTCGAGGCCACCGCCATCCGCGAGGTGCGCGAGGAAACGGGCATCGACTGCGCCCTCGGCACGCTCACCGACTGGGGCCTCGAGAACGTCTACGACATCTATCCGCACTACCTGCACCGCTACGCGCCCGGCATCACGCGCAACCGCGAACACGTGTTCGGCCTGTGCGTGCCGGCCGGAACGCCGGTGACGCTCAACCCGCGCGAGCACACGGCCTGGCAGTGGCTGCCTTACCGCGCAGCCGCCGACGCCTGCTTCTCACCCTCCAATGCCGAGGCGATCCTGATGCTGCCCGACTTCGCCCCATGACGGTCCTGCGCATCGCCACCTACAACATCCACAAGGGCGTGCAGGGCCTGGGGCCGGTGCGGCGGCTGGAGATCCAGAACCTCGGGCATGCGGTGGAGCAGCTCGATGCCGACATCGTGTGCCTGCAGGAGGTGCGCAAGGTGCACCGGCGCGAGGAGCGCTATTTCACCCAGTGGCCCGAGCTGCCGCAGGCGGAATTCCTGTGCCCCGAGGGCTACTTCGCCGTCTACCAGACCAACGCCCGCACCAAGCACGGTGAGCACGGCAACGCCGTGCTTTCGCGCTGGCCCGTGGTCTCGCAGGGCCACGAGGACATGTCGGACCACCGCTTCGAGCAGCGCGGCCTGCTGCACGTGCAGGTGCTGGTCAAGCGCCGCCACGTGCACGTGATCGTGCTGCACCTGGGGTTGATCGCCGGCAGCCGCGTGCGCCAGGTCGAACAGCTCGGGCGCTACATCGAGCGCGAGGTTCCCAAAAAGGCGCCGCTGGTGGTGGCCGGCGACCTCAACGACTGGGGCGCCAAGCTGCGTCCGCTGATGAACAAGCTGCGCCTGCACGATTTCGCCGGCGAGCGCGTCCGCACCTATCCCTCGCGGCTGCCGATCACGCAGCTCGATTTCGTCTACGGGCGCGGGATGAAGGCGGCGGGCATCGAGATCCCGCGCGGGCGGATCTGGTGGCGCATGTCCGACCACCTGCCCCTGATCGCCGAATTCAGGCTCTGAGGCATGGCGCACGCAGTTCCGCCCTTGCGCCCCGGCCACCAGATCCAGCTGCTGGAGGGCAGCCGGGAATTCTTTCCGGCCCTGGTGGCGGCCATCGACGCGGCGCGCACCGAGGTGCTGCTGGAAACCTACATCTTCGACTTCACCGGCAGCGGCGCCGAGGTGGCCTATGCGCTGGAGCGGGCGGGCCGGCGCGGCGTGCTGGTGCGGCTGGTGGTGGACGGCGCCGGCACGCCGGAGGTGCCGCCCTTCTGGAGCGCCCGCTTCGACCACGCCGGGGTGCAATGGGTGGTGTATTCGCCGGTGGGCCGCTTCGGCCTGCTGTGGCCGGGCCAGTGGCGGCGGCTGCACCGCAAGCTGTGCGTGGTGGACGGCAGCGTCGGCTTCTGCGGCGGCATCAACATCCTGGACGACTTCCACGATCCCAACCATGGCCCGCTCACCTCGCCGCGCTTCGACTTCTCGCTGCGTGTCGTGGGGCCGCTGGTGGCCGAGATGCACGCCACCATCGTGCGCCAGTGGTCGCGCATCGAGGCCATGGGGCAGCTGCGGCGGGCGCACCTGGGTGACGCGCTCGGATTGTTGCGCGCCACCACGGCCCGCGTTCCCCCGCGGCCGGCGCCGCGCGGCACCGAGCACCGCAACGTGCGCGCCGCGCTGCTGCTGCGCGACAACCTGCGCCGCCGCGCCGTCATCGAGCGCGCCTACCTGCGCGCCATCGGCCGCGCGCGCGAGGAGATCCTGATCGCCAACGCCTACTTCGTGCCGGGCGGGCGCATGCGCCGCGCGCTCGTGAACGCCGCCCGCCGCGGCGTGCGGGTGGTCCTGCTGCTGCAGGGGCGCTACGAGTACTTCATGCAGTACTACGCCGCGCGGCCGGTGTTCGGGGCCCTGCTGCGCGCCGGCGTCGAGATCCACGAATACGCGCCGAGCTTCCTGCATGCCAAGGTCGCCGTGATCGACCGCCGCTGGGCGACGGTGGGCTCGTCCAATCTCGATCCGCTGAGCCTGCTGCTCGCGCGCGAGGCCAACGTGGTGCTGGAGGACCGCGGCTTCGCCGGCCGCCTGCGCGAGCGGCTGGTGGCGGCGATGCGCGAGGAGGGACACCGCATGGACCCGGCCGCCTACGAGCGCCGGCCGCCGCTGCAGCGCCTGAAGGAACGGCTGGCGCTGGTGGTGATGCGCACGCTGCTGGCGATCCAGGGAAAGAAGTACCTGTGAGCGCCGACCTGGTCGTGCAGCGCCCGGAGGGCCTCTATTGCCCGCCTGGCGATTTCTACATCGACCCGTGGCGGCCGGTGGCGCGCGCCGTGATCACCCACGCCCATTCCGACCACGCGCGCTTCGGCCACGGCCACTACCTGGCGGCCGCACCCGCCGAGGGCGTGCTGCGGGCGCGGCTGGGCGAGATCTCGCTGCAGACGCTGGCGTACGGCGAGACGGTGCAGCATCACGGCGTGACGCTTTCGCTGCATCCGGCCGGCCATGTACTGGGGTCGGCGCAGGTGCGGCTGGAGCACGGCGGCCGGATCTGGGTGGCGAGTGGCGACTACAAGGTGGCTCCCGATCCGACCTGCACGCCCTTCGAGCCGGTGCGCTGCGACGTGTTCATCACCGAGTCGACCTTCGGGCTGCCGATCTACCGCTGGTGCCCGGACGAGGAGGTGTTCGCGGACATCAACACCTGGTGGGCCCGCAACGTGGACCATGGCCGCGCCAGCGTGCTGGCCTGCTACAGCTTCGGCAAGGCGCAGCGGCTGCTCGCGGGCATCGACCCCTCGATCGCACCGATCGTGGTGCACGGCGCGGTGCGGCCGCTCAATGACGCCTACCGCGCCGCCGGCGTGGCGCTGCCCGACACGGCGATGGTCACCGAGATCCAGGACAAGGCCGACCTGCGGCGCTGCCTGGTGGTCTGCCCGCCGAGCGCCGTCGGCAGCCCCTGGCTGCGCCGCTTCGGCGATGCGCAGACGGCCTTCGCGAGCGGCTGGATGCAGGTGCGCGGCAACCGCCGCCGGGGCGGCTACGACCGCGGCTTCGTGCTCTCCGACCATGCCGACTGGCCCGGCCTGCACGAAGCCATCGCCGCCACCGGCGCGCAGCGCGTGATCGTCACGCACGGCAGCGCCCCCGCCATGGTGCGCCACCTGCGCGAGAAAGGCCTGCAGGCCGAAGCCTTCGCCACCGAATACGGCGACGACGTGGTCGAGGCGGATTTGCAGTTGCCTGAGGGAGGCGCGTGAAATACGAACTTCCGGACGCAGAGGACGCGAAAGATACGCAGAGGACGCAAAAGAGACAAGGAAGACTCTTGAAGGTTTTCTTTTGCGTTCTCTGCGTACCCTTTGCGTCCTCTGCGTCCGGAAGTTGGGTTTTGACGGCCTCCATCCTCCCATGAAGCGCTTCGCCCGTCTCTTCAGCGAGCTGGATGCCACCACCTCCACCAACGAGAAGGTGGAGGCGCTCACGCGCTACTTCGACGAGGCGCCGGCGCGCGACGCCGCCTGGGCGGTGTACTTCCTGGCCGGCGGCAAGCCGCGCCAGGTGGTGAAGACCGGCGCCCTGGTGAGCCTGGCCTGCTACCTGGCGCAGATCGAGCCCTGGCTGTTCGACGAGTGCTACCAGCAGGTCGGCGACCTCGCCGAGACCATCGCCCTGGTGCTGCCGCGCGGCGACGCGCCCTCCGACGTGGGCCTGGCCGAATGGGTGGAGGAGCGCCTGCTGCCCCTGCGCGGCCTGCCCGAGGACGAAGTGGCCCGGCGCGTCGGCACCTACTGGTGGGAGCTCGACACGCTGGGCCGCTTCCTCCTCACCAAGCTGGTGGGCGGTGGCTTCCGCGTCGGCGTGAGCAAGCTGCTGGTGCAGCGGGCGCTGGCGGCCCATGCCGGCGTCGACGCCAAGCGGGTCGCCCAGCGCATGATGGGCTACACCGACGGCAAGACCATGCCCTCGCCCGAGCGCTACGAGGCGCTGGTCGCCAAGGCGGAAGAGGGCGCCGCGGAGCAGCCCGACGCGGGCCAGCCCTATCCCTTCTTCCTCGCCCACCAGCTCGACGCCCCGCCGGAGGTGTTCGCGGCCCGCCTGGGGCCGGTGGACGACTGGATGGTCGAATGGAAGTACGACGGCATCCGCGGCCAGGTGGTCCGGCGCGGCGGCCAGGCCTGGGTCTGGTCGCGCGGCGAGGAGCTGGTGACCGAGCGCTTCCCCGAGATCGAGGCACTGGCGCGCACGCTGCCCGATGGCACGGTGCTCGATGGCGAGATCCTGGTGTGGAAGGAGGAGCCCGATCCGCAGACCGGCGCGCCGGTGGGCCGGCCCGCGCCTTTCGCCCTGCTGCAGCAGCGCATCGGCCGCAAGAACGTGACCAAGAAGATCCTCGCCGAGGCGCCGGTCACCTTCATGGCCTACGACCTGCTGGAGCAGGACGGGCAGGACGTCCGCGCGCTGCCGCAGCGCGAGCGCCGCGCCCGGCTGGAAGCGCTGCTCGCGGGCACGCCCATTCCCGTCTCGCCGGTGGAGCGGGAAGCCTCCTGGCTGGATTTCGCCCGCAAGCGCGCCCAGTCGCGCGAACGCGGCGTCGAGGGCTTCATGCTCAAGCGCCTGGATGCGGCCTACGGCACCGGCCGCACCAAGGCCGAAGGCCTGTGGTGGAAGTGGAAGATCGATCCCATGACCATCGACTGCGTGCTGGTCTACGCCCAGCCGGGGCACGGCCGCCGCTCCTCGGTGCACACCGACTACACCTTCGCCGTCTGGAACCGCGCCCCCGCCGGCCGCGAGGAGGTCGACGAGGTGGTGCAGAAGATGGTTCGCAAGGAGCCGCCCCAGCCCGGCGAGCTGCAGCTGGTGCCCTTCGCCAAGGCCTATTCGGGCCTGACCGACGAGGAATTCCGCCAGGTGGACGCCCTGATCCGCCGCAGCACCCTCGAGAAATTCGGCCCGGTGCGCAGCGTCCGGCCCGCGCTGGTGTTCGAGCTGGGCTTCGAGGGCATCCAGCGCAGCGGCCGCCACCGCAGCGGGATCGCCGTGCGCTTCCCGCGCATGCTGCGCATCCGGCACGACAAGCCGCTGCACGAGGCCAATACCTTGCAGGATCTGGAACGCTTGCTGGGCTCGTAGCATCCATGGGGGGTCGCCAACCACCCGGTGTTAAAGTTGACCATGTTGATGAAAGCCGATCCGTCCAGCCAGCTGAGCCAGATCGCGCCCGACGAGGGCACGCCGGTCTCGGTCAAGATCCGCGAGCGCGTCCTGGCGGCGCGCAAGCGCTTCCATTCCAACGACAACATCGCCGATTTCATCGAACCCGGCGAGCTGGAACAGCTGCTCGACGAAGTCGAGGAGAAGATGCAGGCCGTGCTGGACAGCATGGTCATCGACACCACCAACGACCACAACACCGGGGACACCGCGCGCCGGGTGGCGAAGATGTACCTCACCGAGGTGTTCAAGGGCCGCTACGTCAAGGCCCCGCGGATCACCGAATTCCCCAATGCGGAGCACCTCAACGAGCTGATGATCGTCGGCCCGATCACGGTGCGCTCCGCCTGCAGCCACCACCTGTGCCCGGTGGTCGGCAAGCTGTGGATCGGCGTGATGCCCAACGAGCACACCAACGTGATCGGGCTGTCCAAGTACGCCCGCCTGGCCGAATGGATCATGGGCCGGCCCCAGATCCAGGAAGAGGCCGTGGTGCAGCTGGCCGACCTGATCATGGAAAAGACCCAGCCCGACGGCCTGGCGCTGGTGATGGAAGCGCGCCACTACTGCATGGCCTGGCGCGGCGTGAAGGACCTGGACAGCAAGATGATCAACTCGGTGATGCGCGGCGCCTTCCTCAAGGATCCGACGCTGCGCCGCGAATTCCTCGCGCTGATCCCGCAGAAGGACTGAAAAACGAAATGCTGGTTCGCCTCCTGTACTGCAGCCGCGCCGTGGATGCCAGCGAGCAGGCGATCGAAGCGATCCTGCGCGAAGGGCGGGAGCACAACCAGGCCTGCGGGATCACCGGCATCCTGTGCTACGGCGACGGCGTGTTCCTGCAGTGCATCGAGGGCGGCCGGCTGGAGGTGAGCGAGCTCTTCGCCACCATCCAGAAGGACCCGCGCCACAAGGACGTCGCCCTGTTGCACTACGAGGAAATCCTCGAACGCCGCTTCGGCGGCTGGAGCATGGGGCAGGTGAACGTCTCCAAGCTCAATTCCAGCACGCTGCTGAAATACTCCGCCAAGCCCGAGCTCGACCCGTACGCCGTCTCCGGCCGGGCCTCGATGTCGCTGCTGGAGGACCTGGCGGCCACCGCCGCCATCTGCGGCCGCGGCTGAGTGCTGCTGCTCGGCTGCGATTTTTCCAGCACCCCCACGCGGCGCAAGCCGATCCTGCTGGCCCTGGGCGAGGAGGCGGGCGGGCGCGTGCAGCTCGCGCGCATCGAGCGGCTGGAGTCGCTCGCTGCCTTCGGCGAGTGGCTGCGCCGGCCGCAGGCCTGGATCGGCGGCTTCGACTTTCCCTTCGGCCTGCCGCGCGCGCTGGTGGAGCACCTGGGCTGGCCCACCGACTGGCGCGACTGCATGCGGCATTACGCCGGCCTCACGCGGCCACAGATCCGCGCGACTTTCGCCGCCTACTGCGCGGCGCGTCCGGCCGGCGCCAAGTTCGCGCACCGGCGCTTCGACAAGCTCGCCGGCTCCAGCCCGTCGATGAAGTGGGTCAACCCGCCGGTGGCCTACATGCTGCACGCCGCGGTGCCGCTGCTGCTGCAGGCGGGCGTGCACATCCCCGGCCTGCATGAGGGCGATCCGCAGCGCGTCGCGCTGGAGGCGTACCCGGGCCTGCTGGCGCGCGAGCTGATCGCGCGGCGCAGCTACAAGAGCGACGAGAAGGCGAAGCAGACGCCCGAGCGCCTGATCGCCCGCAAGGACCTGATCACCGCGCTGGAGCAGGGCCGCTCGCGCCTGGGCCTGCGCCTGAAACTCACGCATGCGCAGCGCGACGCGCTGGCCGAGGACGCCAGCGGCGACAGCCTCGATGCCGTGCTGTGCCTCGTGCAGGCCGCATGGGCGGCGCGCCACGGTGCTCCGCGCTACGGGCTGCCGGACGACCTCGACCCCTTGGAAGGCTGGATCGTGAGCGCCTGAGCGGCCGGCCCCGCGGCACGGCGCTTTCCGCTAGGCTTGCCGCATCCGCACTCCAGGAGCTGCCATGGCCGGCGAGTCGCCCGAGGTCCGCAAGGGGGAATGGGGCGGGCTGCATCCGCGCGAGGAATTCCGCGCGCGCTTTCGCGCCCGCTTCTTCGACCCGGCCTACCGCGGCGAGGACGAAGCCATCGCCCGGCTGGAGGCGATCGCCTGGGAGGCCTACAGCCAGGGCCGCAAGGCCCCGGTCACGCGCAAGGCCGGCAAGGAATTCCAGGACCCCGACTACGACCTGTCCGTGGAGTGGTACGAGACGCGCAACCGCTTGCTGGCCGCGCAGGCGCGCTGGGAGGATCCCGCCACGCCCTCGCGCGTGCTGGTGATCTCGGGTGCGGCCCGCAACGACGGCACCTGCCCGGGCGAGATGTCCAAGAGCTTCCGCTTGGCGCGCATCGCGCAGGAGGCGCTGCGCGCGGAAGGCCCCGAGGTGGACCTGCTGGACCTGAGCCAGCTCACTTCGGATTTCGACCGCCACATCCACCCCTGCAAGGGCTGCGTCTCCACCGCCATGCCCTTGTGCCACTGGCCCTGCAGCTGCTATCCCAACCACGCGACGCAGCAGGTCAACGACTGGATGGCGGAGATCTATGAACGCTGGGTGTCAGCCCATGGCGTGCTGCTGGTGACGCCCACCCACTGGTACGCCACCTCCAGCCCGATCAAGCTGATGCTGGACCGCCTGGTCTGCGCCGACGGCGGCAACCCCGATCCCACCGCCACCGGAGGCAAGGACCCGGCCAAGGCCAAGGCGCTGGAGCTGCAAGGCTGGAACTACCCGAAGCACCTGGCCGGCCGCGCCTACGGCGTGGTGGTGCACGGCGACGTGGCCGGCATCGACGGCGCGCGCCGCATCCTGTGCGACCAGCTCGATTGGATGGGCCTGATCGATGCCGGCCCCACGAGCCGGCTCGATCGCTACGTGGGCTACTACGAGCCGTATGCGACCAGCCACCAGGCGCTGGACCGCGACGAGGCCTTCCAGGAGGAGGTGCGCAACGCCGCCCGCGCGCTGGCCCAGGCGGTGGCCGAACTCCGGCAGGGCCGCCTCAGCGCGCCTGGACGGAATCTCGCACGTCCTCGTCCGAAATAGGCTGGGCCAGCACCTCGTGGTTCTGCAGGGTGCCGAAGGCGTGCAGCGCCTCGTTGTCGGTGCGGTACAGCTTCAGCAGCGGATCGGGCGCGATCACGCCGGCGCGCTGCAGCACGCGCTCCACCGGCAGCTTGATGCCGCTGATGTGCAGCGTGATGCCGCGCTCCTTCAGGGTCTTGCGCAACTGGCCGAACATCTCCACGCCAGTGGCGTCGATGCGGTTGATCGGGTGCGCGAACAGGCAGATGTCGCGCACCTCCGGGTGCACGGCCAGGTGTTCCACGATCGCGCGCTCCATGTCGGTGGCCGAGGCGAAGTCCAGCTCCGCGTCCATGCGCAGCGCGTAGAGGTGCGGCGCCAGCGGCTGCAGCTTCCACAGGTGGCGGTCGCGCAGGCTGCCGTCCGGGTGCAGGCCCACCTCGATGATGCGCGGGTGCAGCCGCAGGTAGAGGAAGTAGGCCAGGCCGATCAGCACGCCGGTGAGCACGCCCCAGTAGATGCGCGGCGCCGAGAGGATGGTGACGGCGAAGGTCGCGCCCGCCGTGGCCGCCTCCACCTTGTCGATGCCCCACAGCTTGGCGAACACCGCCGGCTTGAACAGGCTGGAGACGGCGGCCACCACCACCGCGGCCAGCACCGCCCGCGGCACGTGCGACAGCGCCGGGGTGAGCAGCAGCAGCACCAGCAGCACGAAGCCGGTGGCGAACACGGTCGCCCAGCCCGTTCGCGCGCCGGCGTAGAGCGTCAGCGCCGAGCGCGAGAAGGAGGTGCTGGTGGCGAAGGCGCCGGAGAAGGCCGAAGCGAGCTTGCCGACGCCCTGGCCCACGAGGTCCTGGTTGGCGTCCCAGCGCTTGCCGTCACGCTGGCTCTCGATCTTGGCGCTGGCGGCCATCTCCAGCGAACTCACCAGCGTGAGCACGAGCGCGGCGGGCAGCAGGGTGGAGAACTGGTCCCAGCCGGGCCAGCCGGGCCAGTAGAAGTCGGGCAGGCCCTGCGGCAACGGGCCGACCACGGCGCCGCCTTTCGAATAGCCGGTCAGCCACGCGAGCAGCCCCGAGGCCGCCAGCACGATCAGCATGATCGGCAGGCGCGGCGCCACGCGGCGCGCGACGACGAACAGCGCGAGGCTCACCACGCCGTACGCGAGCGCCTGCACGTCGATGCGCGGCGCGTGCAGCAGCTGGCCGAGCGAGCCTTCGAGGCCGATCAGCGCCGGCAGCTGCGAGGCGATGATCAGCAGCGCCGCGGCCTGGCTGAAGCCGGCCAGCACCGGCGAGCTCACCAGGTTGAGCACCCACGCGGAACGGGTGGCGCCGACGAGGATCTGCAGTCCGCCCGCCAGCAGCGCGAGCCAGACGGCCAGCGCCACCCAGCTCGCGCTGGCCGGCTCCGCCATGCCGATCAGGGAGGCGCCCACCAGCACGCTGCTCAGGGCCGAGGGGCCGACCGAGAGCCGGGTCGAGGCGCTGAAAAGCACGGCGAGCAGCGCCGGCAGGAAGGTGGCGTAGAGGCCCGTCACCAGCGGCATGCCGGCGAGGCCGGCGTACGCGACGGATTGCGGGATCATGACGACGGCGACGGTGACCGCCGCGACGGCCTCGCCGCGCAGCAACTGCGCATCGGGTCGGGGCCAGTTCAGGAAGGGGAGCCAACGGGACAGCTTGGACATCAGGGGCATGAGTATGCACGGGCGCCCCGTCACCCCCGTGCAGGCGGGGGCCCAGGGGACGCGTGCAGCGCGTGACACGAGTCCATCGCGCCTTGTGTGCCGCGCTGCGTCGGTGCCCCTCGGTCCGGCACAGGCCGGATTTGTCCGCCTCCTCCATGTCCTCCGGCGCGGATGAGCGCTCAGCCCCCACCTGTCGCCGCGCCCGCGCCTCCCCCTTTACTTCCGGAGGCGGACAAACCCGTCCTGCGCCTGCAGTGTGGGA
>NZ_DASSVG010000286.1:0-3039 GCF_035706265.1 Ramlibacter sp.
CATCCGCCTGAAGGACGTGAACACCGGCGCCACCGAGGACGTGACGCTGCAAGGCTGCTTCATCGCCATCGGCCACTCGCCCAACACCGAGATCTTCCAGGGCCAGCTGGAGATGAAGGACGGCTACATCCTCACCCGCACCGGCCTGAACGGCTTCGCCACCATGACCAGCGTGCCGGGCGTCTTCGCCGCCGGCGACGTGCAGGACCACGTGTACCGCCAGGCGATCACCAGCGCAGGGACGGGGTGCATGGCGGCGCTGGACGCGCAGCGGTTCCTCGAGCAGCAGGAATGACGGTATTTCTCCCTCTCCCCTCTGGGGAGAGGGCTGGGGTGAGGGGCACGCGGCGCTGCTGAAGACACCCTCACCCCAACCCTCTCCCGCAGGCGGGAGAGGGAGCAAGGCAGAGCAGATCCCCGCTTTCAGGCTATAATCGCCGGCTCGGTTGATCTGCGGCCTGGGAAGGCCCGGTCATCCTACGGGTTACCGCCACCCTTCTGGCGAGGTGAGGCGCCCACGCTCAGTGGCCGCCGTATCAAGATATCGGAGAGTGCTGATGGCACGCGTCTGCGACGTGACGGGCAAGGGCCCGATGGTGGGGAACAACGTCTCCCACGCCAACAACAAGACCAAGCGCCGGTTCCTGCCGAACCTGCAATACCGCCGTTTCTGGGTCGAGAGCGAGAACCGCTGGGTCCGCCTGCGCGTGACCAACGCCGCGGTCCGCCTGATCGACAAGAACGGCATCGATTCCGTGCTCGCCGACATGCGCGCGCGCGGCCAGGCTTAAGCCCCAGTCCTGAAGGAGCAGCACCATGGCAAGCAGCAAAGGCGGACGCGAAAAGATCAAGCTGGAGTCCACGGCGGGCACCGGCCACTTCTACACGACCAGCAAGAACAAGAAGACGATGCCCGAGAAGATGTCGATCATGAAGTTCGACCCCAAGGCCCGCAAGCACGTCGAATACAAGGAAACCAAGCTGAAGTGATTCGGCCGGTTCCCCAGGAAAAAGCCCCGCAGTGCGGGGCTTTTTCGTTGGCGCGGCTGGCGCCTCAGCGATAACGCCCGTCGTCCGGATAGCGGTCGCGGTCGTTGCGCACGCCGTCGCCGTCGCGGTCGCGCCGGGTCACCGGGCCGGCACCCAGGATGCGGCCTTGCCGCTCGATGCCGATGGTGGCCTGGCGGCCGAAGGGATCGACGTACACCCGGCGGCCGAAGCGGTCGACGTAGGTGTTGTCCGCGGCGATGGCATGGGTGTAGCCCGAGGCGTCGCGGTAGAAGCGGTTGCCGTTCTGGTCTTCGTAGACGCCGACGCTCCAGGGGGTGCGGGGCTGGGTGTAGGCCGGCCCGCCCAGCACGTTCGTGATGATCTGCGGGATCACGACGCCCAGGTCCTGCGCCGACGCGGCGCCGCCGACCGCCAGTGCGCCCGCCGCCAGGGTGGAAAGAATCAGTTTTTTCATACGTGGTACTCCTGTGCGGAAACTCCGCCTTGTCCGCATTGCAGCGCCCAATGCGGTTGTCGTCCATCGGCCGCTTGCCATAGCGCTGTGCGACCGGGCCATGCCATAAGGTAGTCCTCGGCGCCTGAACGGGCCGTGAATGGAAAGGCCCCCGTGCAGGGGGCCTGCGGTGGCTGGGCCGCTCACCAGTAGCGCGAATCGTCGGGCCAGCGGTCGCGGTAGTTCGGCATGCCGTCGCGGTCGCGGTCGTTCGGGTCGGCCAGGGCGACGTTGCCGTAGATGGGCCGGCCCCAGGCGTCGTAGCCCGTCACGCCGTAGGGCGTGGAAGGCTGCGCCAGGACCTGGCGGCCGTACGCATCGATGTAGACCTGCCGGCCGTACTGGTCGATGAAGACCCGGTTGGTGCTGCCGTAGGGGACGGTGCCCGCCACCACGGCGGGGATGTCGCGGCCGTAGCTGGGATAGGTGTAGGTCGGCTGGCCGAAGCCGAACAGGTTGCCGATCACCGTGCCGAAATCCTGGGCCGATGCCGCGCCGCCGACGCCCAGGGCGCCCGCTGCCACGGCCATTGCGATGTACTTCTTCATGCTGCAATCTCCTGTCAGAAGCGGACGGGTTCCGCTTGCAGCCATTGCAGCCCGGCCCCTCGTCGCGCGCCAGCGGCGCCGGCGCCATCGCAGGTGCGACATGCGCGACCGTTGGCGTAGGCTGTTCCTGCCCGGCCATAAGAAAAGCCCCGCTGAGCGGGGCTTCTTGCAGGAGGCTTGCTGCCTCAGGCGTGCGCGGCGCGCAGCTTGAGCGAGAACTGCTGGAGCGCCTCGATCCCGCTTTCCTCGGCCCGGCGGCACCAGGCTTGCAGGTCGGCGGCGAGCTGCTCGCGCGAGTGGTTGGTGTTGAGCCACATCTGGCGCAGCTCCTCGCGCATGCTGGCCATCTGGTCGAGCACCGGATGCTCGGCACGAGCCTTGGCCAGTTGCGGGCGGGCGGAGGCGGGCACGCGCTCTTCGTCGCGGTGCAGCCAGCGCTTGGCGGCCTTGAGCGACGCGAGGTCCTGGCCCTTGGCCTGCAGGGCTTCGATCTCGGCCTTGCAGGCGCGGCGCATTTCGCGGCCGTAGCGCGCCATCACCTCGTAGCGGTTGGCGATCACGGCCTCGAGCGTCTTCTCGTCGGCCACCGGCTTGATGGTGCCCAGGCGCAGCTTCGGCGGCACCTTCTTCACCGTGGCCCAGCCGATGCGGCGCATCAGGCTGATGTAGACCCAGCCGATGTCGAACTCGTAGGGCTTGACCGAGAACTTGGCCGCGGTCGGGTAGGTGTGGTGGTTGTTGTGCAACTCCTCGCCGCCGATGAGGATGCCCCAGGGGGAGATGTTGGTGCTGGCGTCCGGCGCCTCGAAGTTGCGGTAGCCCCAGTAGTGACCGATGCCGTTGATGATGCCGGCGGCGGACACGGGGATCCACAGCATCTGCACGGCCCAGACGGCCAGGCCGATCGCGCCGAACAGCGCCACGTTGATGATCAGCATCAGCGCCACGCCCTGCCAGCTGAAGCGGGTGTAGAGGTTGCGCTCGATC
>NZ_DASSVG010000287.1:0-5327 GCF_035706265.1 Ramlibacter sp.
CGCTGCTTCAGATCGATGGGCACAAACTGACAAGCTTCGCACCGGCTGACAAGAGCCCACTGCGCGCCAGCACACCTTGCGCATCTGCGCCGATATGAGCAGCACCCCGCTTTTCCGTACTTTCTCCGTACCGAAATGAAAAAGGCACTTGGCGTTTCCGCTAAGTGCCTGATTTCATTGGAGAATTTTGGTGGGTGATACATGGATCGAACATGTGACCCCTGCCGTGTGAAGGCAGTGCTCTACCGCTGAGCTAATCACCCATTGCCGTGTGGCAAGCCTCAGATTATGCCACAGCCGCAATCGCGAGCTGACGCCAGACTGTCTTGCCGCCGCTGGCCTTGTCCAACTGCTTCAGGACTTCCTCGTGGGCGGCCGCCTCCTGCTCGCTCGCGAGCAGGACCGGCAGAGTGAACTGGCGCAGGTCCACCCGCGTGAGGATGGCGCCCGGCACGCCGGCATCCACTTCGTCGATCAGGAGGGCGTCCTGGCCGCGCGTCATGTTGATGTAGACGTCGGCCAGCAGCTCCGCGTCCAGCAAGGCGCCGTGCAGGGTGCGGCCGGAGTTGTCCACCTCCAGCCGGTCGCACAGGGCGTCCAGGCTGTTGCGCTTGCCGGGGAACATCTCCTTGGCCATGGCCAGGCTGTCGATCACGCGGGCCACGTGGCCGGTGAACGGGGGGCGCCCGAGCAGCTCCAGCTCCTTGTTCAGGAAGCCGATGTCGAAGGCGGCGTTGTGGATGATGATCTCGGCGCCATCCACGTACTCCAGCAATTCGTCGACAACGGCGGCGAACTTGGGCTTGTCGCGCAGGAATTCGTTGCTGATGCCGTGGACCTTCAGGGCGTCCTCGTGCGAGTCGCGCTCGGGGTTCAGGTACCAGTGCTTGTTGTTGCCCGTCAGCTTGCGGGCGAAGAGCTCGACGCAGCCGATCTCGATGATCCGGTCGCCGGCTTCTGCGGACAAACCCGTGGTTTCGGTGTCGAGGACGATCTGGCGCATGGTGGCGGAATTATGCTTGAGCGCATGTTCGACCTGACCGACAAGATCGCCCTGGTCACGGGCGGAAATGGTGGCATCGGCCTGGGGATGGCGCGGGGCCTGGGCCAGGCCGGGGCCACGGTGATCGTGGCGGGCCGCAACGCGGAGAAATCCGCGGCGGCGTTGCGCGAACTGCAGTCGCTGGGCGTGCGCGCCGAGGCGCTGGCCTGCGATGTGACGGACGAAGCGGCCGTGCAGCGCCTGTTCGCCCAGGTGCAGGAGCGCCACGGCCGGCTGGACATCCTGGTCAACAACGCGGGCAGCACGGTGCGCAAGCCGCCGCAGGATTTGAGCCTGGACGAGTGGAACGGCGTGATGGACGTCAACCTCACCAGCGTGTTCCTCTGCGCCCGCTCCGCGCATTCCCTGATGCTGAAGGCGGGCCGCGGCAAGATCATCAACATCGCCTCGATCCTCTCGATCTTCGGCGCGCCCTACGCGCCGGCCTACTGCGCGAGCAAGGGCGGGATCGTGCAGCTCACCAAATCGTTGGCGATCGCCTGGGCCAGGGACGGCATCCAGGTCAACGCGGTGCTGCCGGGATGGATCGACACCGAGCTCACGGTCGGCGCCCGGGCGCAGGTGGCGGGGCTCAACGAGCGGGTGCTGGCGCGCACGCCGGCCGGGCGCTGGGGCACGCCGCAGGACCTGGCGGGCATCGCGGTGTTCCTGGCCAGTGCCGCCAGCGATTTCGTCACCGGGGCTGCGATCCCGGTGGATGGGGGGTATTCGGTTTCGTAGGCCGGGGGAGCCTTGCAAAGCCCGGCCAGCATCGAGCGCAGCAAAGCGCTGGGCTTCCGGCGCGCATTTGCGCGCGGTCAGCACCAGCCTACGGTCGCGTTCGCGCGACGGCGTACGTCGTCGCGCCCGCGACGGGGGTCCAACCTTCGAAGGAGAACGAGCATGACCGCAGCTTCCCTTGACCGGCGCCGCTTCGTGGCGCAGACCGGCGCCGCCGCCTCGGCGCTCGCGTTCCCGCTGGTGGGCGGCGCCCAGCCGAAGCCGGTGCGCATCGGCGTGCTGCACCCCGTGACCGGGGCGCTGGCGTACTCCGGCCAGCAGTGCCGCGAGGGCGCGCTGATGGCCATTGACGACATCAACAAGGCCGGCGGCATCAAGGCGCTGGGCGGCGCGAAGATCGAGGCGCTGCTGGGCGACGCCCAGTCCACGCCCGCCGCGGGCTCGGCCGAGATCGAGAAGATGAACGAGGCCGGCGTGAGCGCGGTGGTCGGCGCCTACGCCTCGGCGATCTGCCTGGCCACCACCCAGGCCGCGGCCAAGCACGGCCTGCCGCACGTGGTGGACGTCGGCGTGGCAGACCAGATCGTCGAGCGCGGCCTGAAGAATACTTTCCGCTTCGCGCCCGGCTACAAGAAGTGCGCCGACATCGCGCTGGCCAACCTGCACGTGCTCAACACCGCCGCCGGCAAGCCGGCCAGGACGGTGATGATCATCCACGAGGAATCCCTCTTCGGCACCGGCACGGCCAACCTGCTGGCGCGCGAGCTGCCCGGCTACGGCTACGAGGTCAAGGAGGTGATCAAGCACGCCAACCCGACGCGCGACTTCAACAACATCGTGCTGCGGATGAAGGCGGTCAACCCCGACATCGTCATCCCCGCCAACTACTACAACGAATACGCCCTGCTGGTGCGCACGATGCAGCAGCAGAACGTGCGCCCCAAGGCGATCTACTCGGTGCTGGGCGGCGCGGCCTCGAGCTACAAGTTCGTCAAGGAATTCCCGCAGGCGGCCAACGGCATCATCGACTGCAACCACTGGTTCAACCCCAAGGACAAGCGCAGCTTCGAGCTGAAGAAGCGCACCGAGGCGAAGAACCTGTTCTACAGCTACGAGGTCTTCCTCACCTACACGGCGATGCGCCTGCTGGCCGATGCGGTGGAGCGCGCCAGGTCGACCGACCGCGCCGCCATCATCAACGCGCTCGAGACCAGCACCTTCTCCGACCACTTCCTGCCCTACGGGCCGACGAAGTTCGTCAACGGCCAGAACACCGGCGCGCAGCCGCTCATGACGCAGGTGCTCTCGGGCGACATCAAGGTGATCGTGCCGCGCGAGTACCGCCAGGCCGAGCCGGTGTTCCCGCTCAAGCAGCTCTGAGGCGGCCGGCAGCGGAGGCCGCGTGTTCGAGCCCGGCATCCTGTTCGCGGCCGTCCTCAACGGCCTCACCACCGGCGCGGTGTACGCGCTGGTGGCGCTGGGCCTGACGCTGATCTACGGGGTGCTGCACATCATCAACTTCGCGCACGGGGCGGCACTGATGATGGCGCTGTACGGCGTGTACTTCCTCAAGCAGTCGCTCGGGCTCGATCCCTATCTCGCGCTGCTGCCGATGGTGGCAGTGATGTTCGTGGCCGGTTATGCGATCCAGCGCGGCATCGTCAACCGCGCGAGCCACGGCAAGGACGAGAACATCCTGCTGGTCACGCTGGGCCTGGCCATCGTGCTGGAGAACGTCGCGCTGCTCGCCTTCAAGTCGGACACGCGCACCATCGACACGCCCTACACGCTGGCGACGGTGGCGATCGGGCCGGCCGCCATCGCGGTACCCAAGGTGGTGGCCTTCTTCGGGGCGCTGGTGGCGTCGGCGGTCCTGCTCTGGATCGTGCGGCGCACGGACCTCGGGCGCGCGATCCGCGCCGTGGCGAAGGAGAAGCACGGCGCGCGACTGGTGGGCATCGACGTCGACCACGTATATGCCATGAGCTTCGGCATCGGCCTTGCCTGCCTGGGCGCGGCGGCCTGCTTCCTGCTGCCGGCCTACTACGTCAACCCGCAGGTCGGCAACGGCTTCGTGCTCGTGGCCTTCACCATCGTGGTGCTGGGCGGCATGGGCAGCTTCGCCGGGGCATTGGCCGGCGGCCTGCTGGTGGGCGTGGTCGAATCGCTCGGCGGGCTCTGGTTCGGCGAGTCGCTGGGGCAGATCGGGATCTTCCTGCTGTTCATCGCCGTGCTGCTGTTCCGGCCGCAGGGGCTGTTCGGGGCGAAGGCATGAGCGCCCGCAGGGACTTGCTGCAGATCGCGGTCTTCGCCGCGGCGGTGCTGCTGCTGGCGCTGACCGCCCGCTCCGGCGTGGTGCTGAACCTGGCCATGATGGCCCTCTACGGCGCGCTGATGGCGATCGCCTGGAACCTGCTGGGGGGCTACGGCGGCCAGTTCTCGTTCGGCCATGCGCTCTTCTTCGGCACCGGCGCCTACGTGCAGGCCATCGCGCAGGTGCAGGCGGGGCTCAACCCGTGGATCGCGCTGCCGCTGGCGATCGCGGCGGCGGCGCTGGTGGGCCTGTTCTTCGGCGCCCTCTCCTTCCGCTACGGGCTCAGGGGCTCCTACTTCGCGCTGGTGACGCTCGCCTTCGCGGAGGTGTTCCGCATCCTCTCGCTGTCGGTGCCTTTCACCGGCGCCGGGGTCGGCCTCATGGTGCCGTTGAAGGAAGGGGCCGCCAACATGCAGTTCGCCGACCGGCGCGGCTACGTCGCGCTGGCGCTGGCGCTGGTCGTCGCCGGGCTGCTGGTGACGAGCTGGCTGCGCCATTCGCGCTTCGGCGCCTGGTTGCAGGCGGTGCGCGACAACGAGGATGCGGCGCGCGCGGTGGGCGTCGATCCGTTCCGGGTGAAGCTGGGTGCGATCGGGCTCTCCGGTGCGCTGATGGGCGCGGCCGGTGCCTTCTACGTGCAGGTGTTCCAGTACATCGACCCGGGCATCGCCTACGGGCCGCACACCTCGGTGGAGGCGCTGGTCGCCGCCATCGTCGGCGGGCTGGGCACCTTGTGGGGGCCGGTGATCGGCGCCGTCGCGCTACACCTGCTGGCCGACCTCACGCGCAACCTGTTCGGCTCGCTGCCGGGCATCAACATGATCATCTACGGCGCGGTGCTGATCCTGATCGTGATGTTCGCGCCGCGCGGGCTGCTGGGGCTCGGCCACTCCGTGCGCCACCTGTGGGCGGGCGCGCGGCCGGCGACGGCGCCAACCGCCGCGCCGCCGCAGGAGCAGGTGCATGGCTAGCGCGCTGCTGCGGCTGCAAGGCGTGTCGAAGTCCTTCGGCGGGCTGGCCGCGGTGCAGGAGGTCTCGCTGGAGCTGCCGGCCGGCTCGCTCGCCGCGCTGATCGGGCCCAACGGCGCCGGCAAGACCACCCTGTTCGCGCTCGCCTCGGGTTTCCTGCGGCCCGACGCGGGCTCCATCGCCTTCGACGGCGAGGAGATCACCGGCGCGCCGCCGCACCTGAATGCGCGCCGCGGCATGACGCGCACCTTCCAGGTCGTG
>NZ_DASSVG010000288.1:0-3142 GCF_035706265.1 Ramlibacter sp.
CTGTTCCCGTTCCTCTTCATCACGATCGCCTGCGGCGCCGTCTCCGGCTTCCACGCGCTGATCTCCTCGGGCACCACGCCCAAGATGGTGGAAAAGGAGTCGCACATGCCGCTGGTGGGCTTCGCCGGCATGCTGACCGAGTCCTTCGTCGCGCTGATGGCGATCACCGCCGCCTGCGTGCTCGAGCCGGGCATCTACTTCGCGATGAACGCGCCGGCCGCCGTCGTGGGCAACACGCCGCTGCAGGCCGCGCAGGTGATCTCCAGCTGGGGCTTCACGATCACGCCGGAGGCGATTACGCAGATGGCCAGGGATATCGGCGAGAGCACGATCCTGGCCCGCGCCGGCGGCGCGCCTACGCTCGCGGTGGGCATGGCGCACATCCTGGGCACCGCCCTCGGTGGCCAGGCGATGATGGCCTTCTGGTACCACTTCGCGATCCTGTTCGAGGCCCTGTTCATCCTGACCGCGGTCGACGCTGGCACCCGTGTGGGCCGCTTCATGATCCAGGACATGCTGGGGCACGTGTACAAGCCGCTCGGCGACACGGACAACCTGGGCGCCAACCTGTTCGCCACGGCGCTGTGCGTGGGGCTGTGGGGCTGGTTCCTGTACCAGGGCGTGGTGGACCCGTTGGGCGGCATCAACAGCCTCTGGCAGCTGTTCGGCGTGGGCAACCAGATGCTGGCCGGCATCGCGCTGCTGCTGTGCACCACCGTGCTGGTGAAGATGAAGCGCGAGAAGTACGTCTGGGTGACGCTGGTGCCGACGGCCTGGCTGCTGGTGACGACGCTCACGGCGGGCGTGCAGAAGGTGTTCCATCCGGATCCGAAGATCGGCTTCCTCGCACTGGCCCACAAGTTCAGCGACGCGGCGGAACAGGGCAAGGTGCTGGCGCCGGCCAAGTCGATCGCCGAGATGCAGCGCGTGGCCTTCAACAACTACGTCGACGCGGTGGTGTGCGGGGTGTTCGTGCTGCTGGTGCTGGCGATGTGCTTCTTCGCCGCGCGCACGTGCCTGAAGGCGCTGCGCGAGTCGCGGCCGACCGCGCGCGAGATCCCGTCGTCCTTCGCGCCCGCTGGAGGCGGCGAATGACTCCGCAGGAAAGCGGGAGATTCCAGCGCTGGCAGGCGTTCTGCGGCGCCTGCCGCCAGGTGTTCGGAATGCCGGACTACGAGCGCTACCTGGCGCACGCGGCGGCGACGCATCCTGGGCAGCCGGTGATGACGCGTGAAGCATACAGCGCGTGGGCGATCGAGCGGCGCTATGGGGGGGCTAGCAGCGGCCGATGCTGCTGATGTCCTGCGCCGCAGTCCCAGACAGGCCGGTGCATCCGGCCTGTCTCTTCAGGTGTCACTCGATGAGAATGGTCCTGGCCAACTCGTCCGGGGGTTGGGCGAGTGTCCTCGCAATCACGAGCTCCACGCCGGATACCGTGCTGGTCACCGTGCCCGTCCACGTGGTGGGCGTTTGCGTGATGTTCGCAAAGCTGCTCACCTGTAAGTTGTTGTCCCACTGCACGGGCTCCGAGGCTTCGACGGTGACCACGGAACCCTGGTGCGCACGCGGGAAGTTCCCGCTGTCGTCGATCGCGAGAAGCACGCCGTCGATTCTGACCGTGAGTGTCAACCCCTGCTGCACCGTGACCTCATAGGGCAGTTCGCGAACGACACTGACTGGTTGCTCCGAGGTGCACGGAATTACGGAGCACAGCCGGAATCGAAGGATGCCGGTGTACTTGCCGGGCGGGAACTTCGCCTTCACCGGCACCTCGACTTCGAACCTGTCTGCGCTGGTCAAGCTCCATCTGACCTCGCCCGCCTCGAAGGGACCGTCCGCGGCCTCCTGAACCACGACACTGGTGTTCGGCGGCAAGCCCGCAGTCTCCCCCGATAGCGTCAGGATCGGGCTATTTTCGGTTGAACGCACCGTCGCGACGACGGTGGCCTGGTCGCCCGCGAAACCGGGCGTATCGTCCGCGCCGCCGCCACCGCCGCCGCCGCCGCCGCCGCCGCCGCCGCCGCCGCACGCAGTAACGCAAGCGATGAGGCCCGTCATCGCCACAGCGGCCATCTTCCTGCCCAGGTTCATGAGACTTGCTCTCCTCGAATTGCCGCAGCGGGTGTCGCGCGACTGAGCAGCGAGTCTCGTCGCATACCGCGCCTCCGGGCTGTCGCGCAATGCACGCCGCAGGAGTGATGTAGTGCACGAGGCCAGGGGCGAGCGCTCCCCAGGCAGTTGCCGATGATCGCCGCTCCGGAATGCGGTGAATAACATAGAAAAAAGCCCCGACCTTGCGATCGGGGCTGCAGTGCGCGGGTTTTTAGCGCGTTCTTGTTTCGAGACGGATGTTGTTCTTCTTCGTCGTGATTCTTCTTATTTCTTCCGGAGGTATTTTCGCAGGGCCGCCATCTCGGCGGCGGCCACGGCCAGTTCGGACTGGGCGCGGGCCATGTCGATTTCGCTCTTGGCGTTGCGCAGGGCCTCTTCGGCCGCGCGCTTCGCCTCGTTGGCCTTCTCTTCGTCCAGGTCCTTGCCGCGGATGGCGGTGTCGGACAGCACGGTCACGCGGTTCGGCTGGACCTCGAGGATGCCGCCGGCCACGAAGATGAACTCCTCGTTGCCGTCGGCCCGCTCGATGCGCACCGAGCCGGGCTTCACGCGCGTGATCAGCGGTGTGTGCCGCGGATAGATGCCCAGCTCGCCGGCCTCCCCGGGCAGCGCGACGAAGCGCGCCTCGCCCGAGAAGATCGACTCCTCGGCACTCACCACGTCGACGTGGATGGTGTGGGCGGTGTCCACCATGGCTCAGGCCGCCAGCTTCTTGGCCTTCTCGAAGGCTTCGTCGATGGTGCCGACCATGTAGAAGGCCTGCTCGGGCAGGTGGTCGCACTCGCCGGCCACGATCATCTTGAAGCCGCGGATCGTCTCGGCCAGCGGCACGTACTTGCCGGGCGTGCCCGTGAACACTTCGGCCACGTGGAAGGGCTGCGACAGGAAACGCTGGATCTTGCGGGCGCGGGCCACGGCCAGCTTGTCTTCCGGCGACAGTTCGTCCATGCCCAGGATGGCGATGATGTCGCGCAGTTCCTTGTAGCGCTGCAGGGTGGCCTGCACGGCGCGCGTGGTGCCGTAGTGGTCT
>NZ_DASSVG010000289.1:0-7023 GCF_035706265.1 Ramlibacter sp.
GGACCAGCTGCTGGCCTACCTCGAACTGATCGCCAAGTGGAACAAGGTCTACAACCTGACCGCCGTCCGGGACCCCGAGGAGATGCTGGTGCAGCACCTGTTCGACAGCCTGGCCGTCGTTCCTCCCCTGCGGCGCCAGACCGCCGGCCGGCCGGTGCGGCTGCTCGATGTTGGCGCCGGCGCGGGCCTGCCCGGCGTGGTGATTGCCACCTGCTGTCCCGAGATCCAGGTCGAGTGCGTGGACACGGTGGGAAAGAAGGCGGCGTTCGTCCAACAGGTCGCAGCGCAACTGCAACTGCCCAACTTGCGCGGTGTCCACGACCGCGTCGAGCACCTCTCCGGCAAGTACGACGTGATCAGTTCGCGCGCCTTCGCCTCGCTGCCGGACTTCGTCGCCTGGTCGGCGCATGCGCTGGAAGACGACGGCGTCTGGCTGGCCATGAAGGGCAAGGTCCCGGAATCCGAGGTCGCGGAACTGCCGGCCGACGCCGAAGTGTTTCACGTGGAACAGCTGGCCGTGCCGGAACTGGCGGCCGAGCGCTGCATCGTCTGGATGCGCAAGCGCGGGCGTGAGGAAAGCGCCACAGGAACTGCCGGGGCCTGACGGTAAACTCTGCGCTCACCTGGAGGGGCCATGTTCGGCGTTGCTGACTACGGCGCATTCGTCGCCGCGATCCTGATTTTCCTGGCCATCCCCGGCCCGGGAAACCTGGCCCTGATCACCTCGACCAGCAAGGGCGGCATCGCGGGTGGCATCGGCGCCACCCTCGGCATCATCGCCGGCGACCAGGTTCTGATGTGGGCCGCCGTCGCCGGGCTGGCCACCGTGCTGCTGGCTTCGCCGGCGCTGTTCGGCGCCGTCCAGTGGGCCGGCGCCGCCTACCTGGCCTGGATGGGCTTGCGCATGCTCCTGGCCAAGCCGGGTGCCAAGCCGGTCCTGGACATCCAGCCGCGCCACTATTTCCGCCAAGCCGCCTTCATCACGTTACTGAATCCCAAGGCCATCGTGTTCTACATGGCCTTCTTCCCCCTGTTCGTGGACCCGGGCCGCCATCCGAGCCTGGCCACCTTCGGCGTGATGGCCGCGACGATCGCGGTGCTGACTTTCGCGTACGGGCTGGCGGCTGTGCTGCTCACGCACTTCCTCGCCGAGCGCATGCGCGCCAACCCGGCGATCGGCCGCGTGCTCGGCAAGTTTGCCGGCCTGTGCCTGATCGGCTTCGGAGTGAAGCTGGCGGTGTCCAGGTAGAAAGAATATGAACCCCCACGTTCGCCCACTTCGTGTGACTCTCTGCCCCCCGGGGGGGCCATCCGTGCCCTTCGGGCGGCCGGGCGGGCACTGAAATGGCCAAGATCTTTTGCGTCGCCAACCAGAAGGGCGGGGTTGGCAAGACGACGACGACGGTGAACCTCTCCGCGGGCCTGGCCAAGGTGGGCCAGCGCGTGCTGATGGTGGACCTGGACCCGCAGGGCAATGCGACCATGGGCTCGGGCGTGGACAAGCGCCAGCTGAAGCTGTCGGTCTACGACGTGCTGCTGGAGTCCGCCACCATCGCCGAAGCGCGCGTGCGCAGCGAGCGGCTGGTGGAAGCCGGCTGCGCCTACGACGTGCTCGGCGCCAACCGGGACCTCGCCGGCGCCGAAGTCGAACTCGTTGACGAGGAGCGGCGCGAGCGCCGCCTGAAGGATGCGATCGCCCAGGTCGCTGGCGAGTACGACTTCGTCCTGATCGACTGCCCGCCCTCGCTCTCCCTGCTCACGCTCAACGGCCTGTGCGCCGCGCACGGCGTGATCGTGCCGATGCAGTGCGAGTACTTTGCGCTCGAAGGGCTGTCGGACCTGGTCAACACGATCAAGCAGGTGCACGCCAACCTGAACAAGGACCTGCAGATCATCGGCCTGCTGCGCGTGATGTTCGATCCGCGCATCACCCTGCAGCAGCAGGTGAGCGACCAGCTGAAGGCGCACTTCGGCGAGAAGGTGTTCAACACGGTGATCCCGCGCAACGTGCGCCTGGCCGAAGCACCGAGCTACGGCTTGCCGGGGCTGGCCTTCGACCCGTCCGCGCGCGGCAGCCAGGCCTTCGTGGAGTTCGCGCACGAGATGGTGGAGCGTCTCGGCGGCACCCGCCCGGCGGCCGCACAGCGCCCGGTCGTGGCCCCGCCGCAGCCCGTGAGCCTCGGCGCCTTGCTACACAAAAAAGAGCAGTGAAGCCAGTCAACGTGCTGACCCTGCCGGGCCGGGAGGGCAGCGGCCCGAAGCACTGGCAGACCCTGTGGGAGCAGCGCCATGGCTACCGGCGGGTGGAGCAGCACGACTGGCTGCGGCCCCTGCGCGGCGACTGGATCGCGCGGCTGGAGGACGTGGTGCTGTCCTGCACCGAACCGGCGGTGCTGGTGGCGCACAGCCTGGGCTGCGTCCTGGTGGCGGCGTGGGCCGCACACTCGCGCAACACGCAGCGCGTGAAGGCGGCGCTGCTGGTCGCCCCCGGCGACGTGGAGCGGCCGGAGGTGCGCGAGCAGCTGCCTTCGTGGTCGCCGATCGAGCTGCGGGCGCTGCCGTTTCCCTCCGTGCTGCTGGCGAGTCGCAACGATCCCCATTGCGCCTTCGACCGCGCGCGCCTGTTCGCGCACGCGTGGAACGCGCAGTTCATGGACTACGGCGACTGCGGCCACATCAACGCGGAGTCCGGGCTGGCGAGCTGGCCGGAAGGCCACGTGCTGCTGCAGGACCTGATGAAAGACTGATTGGATTGGTGAACGTGATGGTGACGAAGAAACCCAAGGGCCTGGGCCGCGGCCTCGAGGCGCTGCTCGGGCCGAAGGTGCAGGAGGGCGGCCCCGCCGCCGGCAGCGACGCGGCCGGCAGCAGCGCCGGCACGCCGATGTCGATGCTGCTGGCGGACATGGTGCCCGGCATGTACCAGCCGCGCACGCGGATGGACGAGGGCGCGCTCTACGAGCTGGCCGAGTCGATCAAGGCGCAGGGCATCATGCAGCCGATCCTGGTGCGCCGGCTCGGCGAAGGCGAGAACGCCGGCAAGTACGAGATCATCGCCGGCGAGCGGCGCTTCCGCGCGGCGCGCCTGGCGGGCCTGGACAGCGTGCCGGTGCTGGTGCGCGACGTGCCCAACGAGGCCGCCGCCGCGATGGCGCTGATCGAGAACATCCAGCGCGAGGACCTCAATCCGCTGGAAGAGGCGCAGGGCCTGCAGCGCCTGATCAAGGACTTCGGCCTCACGCACGAACAGGCGGCGCAGGCCGTCGGCCGCTCGCGCAGCGCCGCGTCCAACCTGCTGCGCCTGCTCAACCTGGCGGACCCGGTGCAGACCATGCTGATGGCCGGCGACATCGACATGGGCCACGCGCGCGCGCTGCTGGCACTGGAGCGCGCCGCGCAGATCACGGCGGCCAACCAGATCGCGCAACGCAAGCTCTCGGTGCGCGAGGCCGAAACCCTGGTGAAGAAGATCGGCGCCGAGTTCAGCCTGGTCTCGCCCAAGCCGAAGAAGGAGAAGTCGCGCGACCTGCGGCGGGTGGAGGAGGAGCTCTCCGACCTGCTCACCGCCGAAGTGGAAGTGCGGGTGAAGAAGCGCGTGAAGCGCCACGGCCGCATCGAGGAGCTGGGCGAGGTTGCGATCTCCTTCGGCTCGCTCGAGGAGCTCAACGGCCTGATCGACCGCCTGCGCGCCTGACGCGCCTTTCTCCCCCCTCCGGCGTGGGGCAGGGTGGAGACTTTGCGCCCCGGCAATCGGCCTGCGCGCCCGCTGCGCCACCCCTGCGATCCCTTGACGCAAGTCATTCTGCTTCCCGGCCGCCCGCGTAGATTGAGCGTCCGGGGCCTTCCCCATGCGACTCGAGGAGCAGTCATGGCTACGCAAGCTGCAACATCCGTCCTGCGGGCGACCGTGCCCGCGATCGTTGCCTTCGCGGCAGTGGCGCTCGGCTCGCCTGCCCTCGGGGCCCAGAAGATGCGCGAGCCCAGGCAGGTGGTCGAATCCGTCTGCGCGGCCTGCCACGCGGAGGGCAAGAATGGC
Organism: Ramlibacter sp.; assembly: GCF_035706265.1. GTDB lineage: Bacteria > Pseudomonadota > Gammaproteobacteria > Burkholderiales > Burkholderiaceae_C > Ramlibacter. The sequence goes on from NZ_DASSVG010000289.1 coordinate 4,037, forward strand.
GCACCGAAGATCGGCGACCGCGCCGCCTGGACGCCACGCTTCTCCAAAGGGCTCGACGTGTTGATCGACGCCGCGGTGAACGGGCACGGCGGCATGCCACCGCGCGGCGGCATGCCGCAGCTGGAGCGCGCGGAGCTGCGCGCCGCCGTCCTCTACATGTTCAATTACGGCCTGCCGCCGGTGCCGCCGCCGCCCGACGTGGCCAAGGCCGATCCGCGGCACAAGCTGGTGGCCGGCACCGACATCTACTTCGGCGTCATGTCGGCCGAATCGCTGCGCTCCAACGGCATGTCGAAGGTGAGCGTGCCTTCGGGCAAGGGCTACTACCACCTGAACATCTCGCTGGCGGACCAGAAGACCGGTGTGCAGGTGAAGGATGCGCAGGTGAAGCTGCGCGTCTCGGACGGGATGTCGGAACAGACCGCCGCGCTCGCGCCGGTGGTGGCCAACGATGCGGTGAGTTACGGCAACTTCTTCCAGCTCACGAGCGGCGGCGCCTACAACATCCAGGCCGAGGTGATGCGGCCGGGGCTGCGCAAGCCGATCGTGACGAACTTCGAATTCAGGGCGCCCTGACGGACTGATTGGGTAGTGGGTGGGGGAAAGGGAAACCGCGCCGAAAGGCGCGGTTTCTTCTTGGGGCGAAGAGATTCAAGGCCGCGTCAATGCCGCCAACGCGCGCACATCCTTCGCCGTTCCCAATCCCCAGCACGCCTCGATCAGCCGCTGCGTCTTTGCCGCACCGATCACCGGCTCGGCGAGCTGGGTGAACTTCGCTTCCAGCATCGCATCCGTCATCGGGCGCTGCAGCGAGCCGATCGCGTGCTCCACGAACACGTGCACCTTGCGGCCATCGGTGAGGACGGCGGTGACATCCGCGCTGGCCTCGTCGATCGCGTTGTCGACCGTGGCCACGACCTTGTGGCGCAGCGCCACCATGTCGGGGCGGTTCACGATCGCGTCGTCGTACTCCGACTCGCCGGCGCGGCCGAAGACCAGCCCCGCGGCGCAGCCGTGGTAGACGCTGAACTTGCCCTGCAGGCCGTCGGCCGGTTCCTTCTTGCCCGTGAGCTCCAGCACCAGCGGGTGCACCTTCAGCTCGATGCGCTCCACGTTCTCGGCCCGCACGCCTTGTTCGCGCAACTGCACGCAGGCGTCGATGCTCGGATGGATCACGATGCCGCAGGCAAAGGGCTTGTAGCTGTTGAAGGAGATCTCGAAGCGCTGGCCCAGTTCGTCGGTCGCCTCGTTCCACGCGGTCTTGGTGGACACCACCTGCGCCCAGCCGCGCGGCGCCTCCAGCGCGCGCGGCGAAGCGGTGAAGCCCTTGGACGCCAGCAGCGCCGCGGTGAGGCCGGCGCGGGCGGCGCCGCCCGGGTGGAACGGCTTGGTCATGGTGCCGAACTGCTCGCGCAGGCCGATCGGCTGCGAGGCCGCGATGCCCAGCGCCATCTGCGTCTGCTGCGCATCCAGCTTCAGCAGGCGGGCGCAGCCGGCGGCGGCCCCGAGCATGCCGGTGGTGCCGGTGATGTGCCAGCCGCGGTCGTAGTGCTCGGGGTAGACCAGGTTGCCCAGGCGGCAGGCCACGTCGATGCCCAGCACCAGCGCGTCGACCACCTCGCGGCCGCTCATTCCCTTGTGCTCGGCCAGCGCGAGCAGGGCCGAGGCCACCGGGCCGGCCGGGTGGATGATGGTCTTCAGGTGGGTGTCGTCGAAGTCGAAGGTGTGCGAGGTGATGCCGTTGACGAGCGCGGCGCCCGCCATGTCCACCTTCTCGCTGCGGCCGGCGATCGTGGCCTGCGGCGCCGGTTGCAGTTCGGCCATGGCGGCCAGCGCCGCATCCGCGGCCTCGTGCCGGGCCGCGCCGACGGCGCAACCGAGCCAGTTGAGGAAGGTGCGGTGCGCCTCGTGGTCGACCGCGTCGTCCCAGCCGCGCGAGGGATGGGAGGCGACGAACTCGGCAAGGAGCTTCGTGATCGGCGGGGCATCGCGGTCGGCCGGGACCTGGGTGTTGCGGGCCATGGATCCTCCTGGGGCGTGGATGGGCGGCCTGATTGCGCCGGCGGATGCCGAGTGTCGATGGTTCGCGCCCGTTCGGCAGCGGCGACAACCCTGTCCCGGCGCATCCGTTGGCTGAGGGCGACGTGCCGCCGCCAGGGGATGTTTCGACCGGTATCGGCGGGCACCTCTTGCCGCAGACTCCAAGGTCACTCGATGTTTTCAACGCAGTAGGCGCTCACGTTTCAAGTGCGAGCGGCCTGCTGCATCCGACCGGCGGAGGCTTGCGCCGGCCGCGTTCGCAATTTGCTTCAGCTCGGCGTTGCGCTCCCCCGCAGCATGGCCCCGTGTTCTTGAACCGGGAGACCCCCATGGATGTTCGGTGGTGCGCGGCGCTGGCCCTCGTGCTGGCAGCAGGAGCAACAAACGCGGCGCGGGCGGAAACCTTCCGCTGCCCGCTGGCCGACCGGGTGGCCAGCTACCAGCAGACCCCCTGTGCAGTTTCCGACCTGCCGCCGCCTTCCCGCGCCGGCGCGGACCCGGAGCGGCCCAAGGCCGTCCCCACGGCGGCAACGCCCGACGACGATGCCCCCTTCTCCGCCCTCACGCCCCGCAGGCGCGAGGTGCTCGACCTCACCGCCCGCTTCGAGCGCTGCCGCAGCGACGAGCCCGGCTTCGCCGAGCGCACCGCGGACCTCTACCTGGCCTGGCGCAAGCGCCACCGCGAGACCCTGAACGAATACAACCACCTGCTGGCCACCAAGGTGCGCGTCGCCGCGCGCGGCAGCCCGGCCAGCTGCAACGAGGACTGGATCCACGAGCTCGAGCCGCTGACGCGCGCGACCGATCCCCGCTTCAGCTCGGTCGAGAAGACCTGGCAGGTGTTCGTCGACGCGCTGAAGGCCGCGGACCGCGCCGCCGTGATGGCCGCGGTCTCCGGCCCGATCGCCCGCTCCATGGGCGAGCGGCTCGACAAGCTGGCGGACGCC
>NZ_DASSVG010000290.1:0-7893 GCF_035706265.1 Ramlibacter sp.
AAGCGGATGCCGCCGCTAGCGCGGATCAGGGCGGCCGCGAACACGATCTCCACCATGTCCGCACCGGCCAGCAGCAGCGGCGGACCGTGGTCGAAGAAGCGGAACACCGCCGCGTCGCCGACGTAGATCGGCAGCAGGAACCACGCCCACTGCCGCGGCGGGTGCAGCAGCAGCGCGACGACCGCAATCCCGCTGGCGTACCACACCGGCGACAGGGTGCCGAAGGCGCGCGTGGTGAGTGCGGCGCAGAGCACGAAGCCCACCACCGTGACGGTGAGGTGCCGCACGGGCGGCGGGCTCCCGCGTGGCATGGGCCTTCAGGCTTCGGCGGCGGGCCGCCGGCTGCGGACGATGGCCTCGACGAGCATGTGCGGCTTCAGCGGCTTGGCCAGGTGCAGGTCGAAGCCGGCCGCCAGCGTCTTCTGCAGGTCCTGCGGGCGCGCGAAGGCGGTGAGGGCGATCACCGGCAGGTGGACGCCGCCGCGCGCGCCTTCGAGCTCGCGCACGTGCCGCACCAGCTCGTAGCCGTCGCGCCCCGGCAGGCCGATGTCGCTGACCAGCACGTCGGGCCAGGCGTGCCGCAGCGCCACCAGTGCGGCTTCGTAGTCGCGCGCGCTGCGCACACGGGCGCCCCGCTCGGCCAGCACCAGGCCCAGGATCTCGCTGGCTTCGGCATCGTCCTCCACCAGCAGCACGTCCAGCCCCTGCAGCGGCGCGCCCTCGATCTCCCCGCCGGCTTCGGCGCCGGTGGTGTCGGCGAAATCGGCGGTTTCCATCACGGGCGCCGCAGGCAGGTCCACGCGCATGCACGTGCCCTTTCCTTCGCCCGCGCTTTCGGCGCTGACGCGCCCGCCATGCAGGTCCACCAGGTGCTTCACGATCGACAGCCCGAGCCCCAGGCCGCCGTGGCGCCGGTTGCCGGGGGAATCGCTCTGCGTGAAGCGGTCGAACAGGTGCGGCAGGAATTCGCTCTTGATGCCTTGCCCGAAATCCTGCACCGCGAGCTGCAGCCGGTCGCCGGCGCGCCGCAGCCGCACTTCGATGCGGCCTTCCTCGGGGGAGAACTTGATCGCGTTGGTCATCAGGTTCCACACGATCTGCTGGAAGCGCGCCGGGTCCAGGTAGGCCGGCGCATGCGCGCCCTCCACCTCCGTGTGCACCTGCAGCCTGCGCTCCGCCATGATGCCGGCCAGCGCAGCGACCGAGTTCGTCACCAGTTCCGCCGGATCGACCCACTCGCGGTCCAGCCGCAGCTTGCCCGAGTTGATGCGCGCGACGTCGAGGATGTCGGAGATGATGCGCGCCTGCGTCTTCACGTTGCGCTCGATCGCCTGCAGCCCCTTGACGCCTTCGGGCGTGATGCCGCGCCGCTGCAGGATGTGCACCCAGCCCATGATCGCGTTGAGCGGCGTGCGCAGCTCGTGCGACAGCACGGCGATGAAATCGTCCTTGGTGCGTGCGAGGTGCTCGGCCACCTGGCGCGCGGCCTGCTCGCGCTCCAGCAGCTCGCGCCGGCGCTGCTCCAGCTCGTGCCGCGTCGAGACGTCGATGGCGATGGCGATGCGCACCCCGGGCTCGACGTGCGAGGACACGCTCCACTCCAGGTGCACCGGCGCGCCCGCGGCTCCGAGCAGGGGGAACTCGCCGCGCCACGGTGCGCGGTCCTGCACCGGGTCGGCGAGATGGGTCAGCACGTGCTCGCGCCATTCGGGCGGCACCAGGTCGGCCAGCGCCGCGCCGATCAGTTCCTCCCGCGTGCGCCCCAGCATGCGCTGCATCGCCGGGTTGGCATCGGCGAAGCGGGCCTGTTCGTCCAGCAGCGCGATGCCGCTTTGCGCCTGGTCGTAGATGGCGCGGAAGCGCTGCTCGCTGTGGCGCAGCTGGTCCTCGGCGAGGCGCGCGCGGATCAGGGCCTGCAGCGTGGCGACCAGCACCGCCGGCTCCACCGGGTGCACGAGGTAGGCGTCGGCGCCGGCGTTCAGGCCGGTGACGCGGTCTTCGTCGCGCACGTAGGCGGCCGAGAGGTGCACCACCGGCAGCAGCGCAGTCAGCGGCTGGGCGCGGATCCTGCGGCACAGTTCGAAGCCGTCGATATCGGGCAGGTGCACGTCAAGCACCACGGCCGACACGCCCTGCGCGATCGCTGCCAGCGCCTCGGCGCCACTGCCCGCCTCGGCGGTCTGGAAGCCCGCCGCGCGGACCACGCGGGCGGTGGAATAGCGCGTCGCCGGGTTGTCGTCCACCACCAGCACCGTGTGGACCGACCGATCGATCGTGGTGTTGATGACGTCCGCGGAATTCATGGCGTGCCGGCGCCCTCCAGCTGCACGGGGATGGTGACGGAGAAGGTCGAGCCCTTGCCCGGCTCGCTCTCCAGGGAGACGCTGCCCCCCAGCAACGCGGCCAGCTTCCGGCTCAGGGACAGGCCCAGGCCGGTGCCGCGCAGGCGCTTCTGCAGCGCCGACTGCACCTGCGAGAAGTCCTGGAAGATGGATTCGTGGTATTCGGGCGCGATGCCGATGCCGGTGTCGGCGACGGAGAAGGTCACGCGCTGGTCCGGCTCGAAGCGGGCGGAGACGCGCACCTCGCCGCGCGGGGTGAACTTGAGTGCGTTGGAGATGAAGTTGCGCAGGATCTGCGACAGCTTGCGGTGGTCGGTGTAGAGCTTGGGGACGTCCTGCGGTTCCTCGAACACCAGGTGCACTTCGGGGTTGGTCAGCACCGGCTTGAACATGCCGCGCAGCGCGGAGAACAGGTCCACCATCTCGAACCAGGCCGGCGAGATCTCGACGCGCCCGGCCTCCACCTTGGCGAGATCCAGCAGGTCGTCCACCATCTCGGCGAATTCGGTGGCGTTCTGCTGGATGAAGGCGATCTGCTTTTCCTGCTCCGCGCTCAGCGGGCCGTCCACGCGATCCAGCAGCAGGCGGGTGAGGCTGCGGATCGAGTTGATGGGCGTGCGGAACTCGTGGCTCATGTAGGCCAGGAAGCGGCTCTTGAGTTCGGTCGCCTCGCGCAGCTGGTCGGCCTGCGCGTCGAGTTCGGCGTACAGGGCGAGCACGCCGCGGTTGGTTTCCTCCAGCTCGGCGCGCAGGCTCTCCGCCTCGTGCCGGCTCTGCTCCAGCGCGGCGCGAAGTTCCGCGATGTCCTTGTCCGTTTCCATCTCAATCCTTGCGCCGCAGCACGGCCACGGTGGCGTCGTCGCGCCCCCGGCAATGATCGCGCACCAGGACGGCGGCGGCGAGGGTGGGGTCGCGGCCGAGCAACGGTGCCAGCACGGTCGGCGGCCAGCGGGTCTCGATGCCGTCGGTGCTGACCACCAGCAGCGCATGCTCCGGCCAAGCGATGCACTGCTCCTCCGGCGTGCGCACGGCGATGCCGGCCGTGCCGTGCTGGCTCAGGAGCGCGCGGTCGCTGGTGCCGGAGACCAGCCTGGCCATCACGTTGCCGGCGCCGGCGCTGCGCACCGTGCCGCTGGCCACATCGGCCTGCAGCAGCATCACGGCCGCTCCGCGGGTGCTGCGCAGGCGCTGGTGGATGTGCGCGAGCAGCACGCGCGGGCTGGCCAGCGGATCCTCCATGAACGCTTCGATGGCGGCGGCGGCGGCTTCGGCCGCATCGGGGCCGTGGCCCAGGCCGTCGGCCACCAGCAGCGCGGCGACGTCGCCCTGCAGCGCGAAGGCCCAGCCGTCGCCGCAGACGCGCTCGCCGGGGGCCGCGATCGCCACCGCGCCAACGCAGATCGCGTGGCCCTCCTGCGGCCCGGGGCCGGCGCCGACGCGCGCCAGCACCACCGTGCCGCCGGGCACGCTGCTGTGGATGTCGAATTGGCGGGCCAGCCGCCGCACCGCGCCGAGGCCGGTGCCGGGCGTGCCGGCGGTGGAGAAGCCGTCGACCAGCGAGCGCTCGAGGTTGGCGATGCCAGGCCCCTCGTCCAGCGCGATCACGTCCACCTCGCCCAGCGCGGGCCGCGGGGACAGCAGCAGCCGCCCGCGAACGGCGTGGCGCGCCAGGTTGTTTCCGAGCTCGGTCACCACCAGGGCGAGGCGGCCGGCCTCGGTTTCGTCCAGGCCGCAGTCCAGCGCCAGCTGCGCCGCGTGGCGGCGCGCCTCCCCCACGCGGCTGCCGTCCTCCATGGGGAAGACCGCGTGGAAGCCGCCGGAAATCACTTCCACCGTGCGATGCTCACCCGCGTGCCCTGCCCGGGCGCGGAACGGATGTCGAATTCGTGCACCAGGCGCTTGCTGCCCGGAAGCCCCAGGCCCATGCCGGTGCCGGTGCTGAAGCCGTCGGTCATGGCGAGCTTGACGTCCGCGATGCCGCCGCCCTCGTCCTCGAAGTGCAGGCGCAGGCCGCGCCGCACGCCGTCGTCCAGCAGTTCCCAGCGCATGGCGCCGCCGCCGCCGTGGACCACGGTGTTGCGCGCCAGTTCGCTGGCGGCCGTGATCATCTTGGTCTGGTCCACCAGCGAGAACTTCAGCTGCTGCGTGAGCACGCGCACCTGCTGGCGGCTGGCGACGATGTCCACCTCGGAACGCAGCGGCATGCTGCCGGAAGCGTCTTCAGCGGGCAAGCGCCTTCTCCCTGCGCCCCTGCGCCAGCAGTTCCATGCCGCGCTCCACGTTGAGCGCGGTGCGCACGCCCTGCAGCGACAGCCCCAGCTCCACCAGCGTGATCGCCACCGCCGGCTGCATGCCGACCACCACGGTGGTGGCATCGAGGATGCGCGAGATGCCGGAGATGCCGGCCAGCATGCGGCCGACGAAGGAATCGACGATCTCCAGCGCGGAGATGTCGATCAGCACCCCCTTGGCGCCGCTGGCGGAGATCTTGTTCGCCAGGTCGTCCTGCAGGGCCAGCGCCATCTGGTCCTGCATGTCCACCTGGATGGTGACCAGCAGGGTGTCTCCCATCTGCAGGATCGGGATGCGGTCCATGGCGGGCCTCAGGCCTGGCGGCGGGTGATGACGAAGCCCTGCTGCTCCATCGCCAGTTGCAGCGCGTCGGCCAGCGACGACTTGGTGGCGATGCCCTGCAGGTCGATGCCGAGGTGCACGATGGTCTGCGCGATCTGCGGCCGGATGCCGCTGATGATGCACTCCGCCCCCATCAGGCGGATCGCGCTCACCGTCTTCAGCAGGTGCTGGGCCACCAGCGTGTCCACCGTCGGCACGCCGGTGATGTCGATGATCGCCAGGCGCGAGCCCGTCTCGACGATGCGCTGCAGCAGCGTCTCCATCACCACCTGGGTGCGGCTGGAGTCCAGCGTGCCGATCATCGGCACGGCCAGCACGCCTTCGAACAGCTTGATCACGGGCGTGGAGAGCTCCAGCAGGTCCTGCTGCTGGCGCTTGATCAGGTCCTCGCGTGTCTGCTGGTAGGTGGAGACGGTCCACTGCGCCATGCGGTCCACCAGCACGGAGAGCGTCCACACCGCGGCCATCTGCCGCTCGGGCTGGGCCTTCATCCGGTCCTGGATCAGGCCGAAGAGGGGCCGCTTGAAGGCCAGCACGAACACGCTGGTGTCGCCGGCCGACTGGCCCTGCGCGGCGCGCGAGCGCGAGAGCGATTCGAGCGCGCCGCGCAAGGCGCTCCACGCCGGCGCCTCGAAGTTCTCCGGGTCGCCGCCGGCGCGCAGCGCCTCGCGCAGGTTGCGCAGGATCTCCTCGGCGTCGCCGCGCAACGCGCGTCGGCCGGCCTCGGTGAGGCGGGCGGCATTGCCACCCGCCTCCTGCAGCCACTGAGAAAGGATCTGTTCTTCGTTGTCGCCGAGCAGCTGGAGCACGGCGTCTGTTTCCTGGCTCATTCTTGCTTGGGGCCGTTGGTGGAAGGGACGGCCATTATCGAAGTCAAGGTTGAGCTGGGCTTGTAGGAGAAGGCCGACACCTGGGACCTTTGCGCCGGAGATCGGCGCGCGCGCAGCGTCCTAGTCGAGCAAGCCCGGGAGGTCCGCCATGTCCGCGAAGATCACCGCAGCCCCCGCAGCCTTGAGTGCGGAGGGCGTATCGTGGCCCGCCTCGGGCGGGCTGTAGCCGAACACGACAGCGCCGGCGCGCACGCCTGCAGTCACCCCCGTGACAGTGTCTTCCACCACGGCGCAGCGCGCGGACGTGACGCCCAGCGGCCCCATCGCGGCCAGGTACACGTCCGGCTCCGGCTTGGAACGCGGCATCTCGTGGCCGCTGAAGATGCGGCCCTCGAAATACGGCAAAAGGCCGCACTTGGCGAGCTGCATCTCCACCTTCCAGCGATCGGCGCCGGAGCAGCAGGCGATGCGCCCCTGCAGCCGCGCGCTGATCGCGGTGACCGCTTCGACGGCGTGGCGGATCGGCTGCACGCCCGCGAGCAGCTGCTCGTTGCGGCGCTCGCGAAAGCGCGTCAGCCAGTCCTCGGTGAGCGGCCGGCCGGTGTGGGCCTCGATCAGCCCGCGCTCGTCCTTGACCGCCTTGCCGAGGAAGAGGCGCATGCACTCCTGCTTCGAGAGCTTCCATCCGAGCTCTTCGAGCATGTCGCGCAGCACCCCGTTGGTGATCGCCTCGCTGTCCACCAGCACGCCGTCGCAGTCGAACAGCACCGCATCGAACTTCACTTCGTCTCCCTCGCGTTCACGCGCCCTTGTTCGCCCTGCGCTGCTCCAGCGTCTCGGTCGGTGCGCCCTGCTTGACCCATTCGGTGTAGCCGCCTTCGATATGGGCCACGTTGGTCATGCCCATGTCCTGCAGGGTCTTGGCGGCCAGCGCGCTGCGCCAGCCGGCGCCGCAGAACAGCACGTATTCCTTGCCGGCGTCGGCGAACACCTTCTTGAAGTAGGGCGAGCCCGGATCGACCCAGAACTCCAGCATGCCGCGCGGCGCGTGGAAGCTGCCGGGCACGGTGCCCTCGGCTTGCAGCTCGCGCACGTCGCGGATGTCCACCAGCTGCAGGTCGGGCGCACCCAGGCGCTCGCGCACCTGCGGCACGGAATAGGTGCGCACCTGCGCCATCGCCTCGTCGACGAGCGTGCGGTAGCCTCGCGTGATCGGCATCTCAGTGTCTCCTTCGTTGTGGTTCAGAGCGCCCGCTGGATCAGGATCTTCTGCACGTCGGAGGTGCCTTCGTAGATCTGGCACACCCGCACGTCGCGCCAGATGCGCTCCACCGGGAAATCGTTGACGTAGCCGTAGCCGCCCAGGGTCTGGATCGCGGCGCTGCAGACCTGCTCGGCGATCTCGCTGGCGAACAGCTTGGCCATCGCGGCTTCCTTCAGGCAGGGCTTGCCGGCGTCGCGCAGGCTCGCCGCATGCCACACCAGCTGGCGCGCGGCTTCGAGCCGGGTGGCGCAGTCGGCCAGGCGGAAGCCCACCGCCTGGTGGTTGAAGATCGCGGTGCCGAAGCTCTCGCGCTCCTTCGCATACTGCAGCGCCACCTCGAAGGCGCTGCGCGCCATGCCGATGCTCTGGGCGGCGATGCCGATGCGGCCGCCTTCCAGCGCCGACAGCGCGATGCGGTAACCCTCGCCTTCCTCGCCGATCAGGTTGGCGGCGGGGATGCGGCAGTCCTCGAAGCGGATCTGCGCCGTGTCGCTGGAATGCTGGCCGACCTTGTCTTCCAGCCGGGCGACGATGTAGCCGGGCGTGTCGGTGGGAACGAGGAAGGCGCTCATGCCCCGCTTGCCGGCGGCCTTGTCGGTCACCGCGATGACGATGGCAAGCTGGCCGTTCTTGCCGCTGGTGATGAACTGCTTGACGCCGTTCAGCACGTAGTGGTCGCCGTCCCTGACGGCTGTTGTACGCAGCCCATCGGCCTGCGAGCCCACGTGCGGCTCGGTCAGGCAGAAGGCGCCCAGCATCTCGCCGCGCGCCAGGGGCTTGAGCCACCGCTGCTTCTGCGCCTCGCTGCCCCAGGCCATCAGGA
>NZ_DASSVG010000291.1:0-5659 GCF_035706265.1 Ramlibacter sp.
ACCGAAGACCTGCGCGCGCTGCTCGGTACCGGCATGGTGGTGACGATCGATCCGCAGGACGGCGGCCCGGTGCGGCACTTCCACGGCATCGTGGCCGAGGCCGAGCAGACCGGCTTCACCGAGATCGCCAGGGTGCACTACGCGACCTATCGTGCCGTGCTGGTACCCAAGCCGTGGCTGCTCACGCATCGGGTGAACTGCCGCATCTTCACCGCGATGAGCGTGCCGGCGATCATCCGGCAGGTGCTCAACGGCATCGGCTACGCGGACGTGACGCTGAGCCTGAGCGGCAACTATCCCGAGCGCGAGTACTGCGTGCAGTACCGCGAGAGCGACTTCAACTTCATCAGCCGGCTGATGGAGCAGGAAGGCATCTACTACTTCTTCAGCCACGCAGCCACCGCGCACACGATGGTGCTGGCCGATGCGCTGGGCGCGCACGCCGCGGCCAGCGGCCTGGACACCATTTCGTACCTGCCGCAGAAGATGGGCCGCCATGCCGGCACCATCAGCGAGTGGCGCGCGGTGCGCCAGGTGCATGCACTGCGCGTGCAGCTGACCGACTACGACCCGCTCGCGCCCAAGGCCTCGCTGCTGCAGACCCAGCTGCTCAACGACTCCGGCACCTATCACGACGTGGACGGGCTGGAGGTGTTCGACTATCCCGGTCCGCACGCCACCACGAGCGACGGCGGCCGCTATGCGCAGGTGCAGCTGGAGGCCCGCAACGCGCGCCACCATGCCTTCCACGGGCACAGTGATGCCTATGGCGTGAGCTGCGGCGCGCTGTTCACGCTGTCGGACTTCCCGCAGGGCGCGCTCAACCGCGAGTACCTGGTCACCGGCACCGAGATCGTGCTGTCCGATCCGGGTTACTTCGCCGGCGACGCCAGGGCCGCGGCGGACGCGGAGCCGTTTGCCTGCCGGCTGCAGGCGATCGCCTCCAACCAGCCGTACCGCAGCCTGCCGAGCACGCCGCGTCCGCGCATCGCCGGGCTGCAGACCGCGGTGGTGTGCGGCAGTGACACCGACGAGGACATCGCGGTGGACAAGTACGGCCGCGTGCAGGTGACGTTTCACTGGAACAAGCCGGACAAGCCCGACGCCAAGAGCTCGTGCCCGGTGCGCGTGGCCAGCCCCTGGGCGGGCAAGAGTTGGGGTGCGGTGAGCCTGCCGCGGGTGGGGCAGGAGGTGGTGGTGAGCTTCCTGGAGGGCGATCCGGACCGGCCGCTGATCATCGGCAGCGTCTACAACGCCGACAACATGCCGCCGTACGCACTGCCGGACAACAAGACCCAGTCCGGCATCAAGACCCGCAGCCTGCTCGGCGGCGCCGAGGATGCCAACGAGCTGCGCTTCGAGGACAAGAAGGGCGCCGAGCAGCTGTTCATCCACGCGCAGAAGGACATGCTCGAGGAAGTGGAGAACGATCACACGGTCACCATCGACCACGATCAGGTCAGCACGATCAAGAACGACCAGACGCTGACCGTGAAGCACGACCAGACCACCACGGTGGAGAACAACCAGACGCTCACCGTCAACAACGACCAGACCGAGACGATCAAGCACGACCGCAAGGTCACCGTGCAGAACGGCGACACGCTCGACGTCACGATGAACGGCACCACCGGCATCGGCCAGAAGTACAAGCTCACCGCCGGCACCGAGATCGAGCTGGTCACCGGCGCCTCCAGCCTCACCATGAAGAGCGACGGCACCATCGAGCTCAAGGGCGTCAACATCACCATCACCGGCAACGTGGGGGTGAAGGTCGAGGGCAAGGTGGAGGTCGGCATCAAGGCCGGCGCCACCATGGACCTGGGCGCCGGCGCCAGCCTCAAGGCGCACTCCGACGCCATGCTGGAAGTGGCTGGCAGCGCGATGACCACGGTCAAGGGCGCGATGACCTCGGTCAAGGGCGATGCCATGACCCAGGTGTCCGGCGGCATCATCATGATCGGCTGACGGGAGACGGATATGTCGGCAGTCATCCATGCCTCCGTGCAGATGGAGCTCTCCCCCGCCGCCAGCGCGCGGCTGCGCGCCGACATGGCGCCGCAGGCGGCCGTGCAGGCGCTGCTCGAGGCCGGCGAATCGACCGAGGCACTCAAGCTGCTCGCCCGGCTCTTGCCCAAGCGCTACGCGGTGGCCTGGGCGTGCCAGTGCGCCCGCGACCAGTCGCTGTCGCAGGAGGACCGCATGGGCGCCTCGCTGGCCGAGCAGTGGGTGCGCGAGCCCAGCGAGAGCAACCGCCGCGCCGCGTTCGAGTTTGCCCATGCGGGGGGCTACAAGGCGCTCGGCGCGTGGATCGCGGCGGCGGCCGGCTGGTCCGGCGGCAGCCTGGCGCCGGCCTCGCAGGAAACCGCGGTGCCACCAGCCGACCACCTCACCGCGCGCGCCACCGTCGCCGCGATCAACCTCATGGCGGCGCTGGAGCCGGCGCAGTTCGAGGCACGCCGGGTCGCGTTCATCCAGCGCGCGCTGGCGTTGCTGCAGGGGCAGGGAGGCGAGGCATGAGCGGCCGGCCGCGCCCGCCGGTGTCGCCATCCCCCACCGCGGTCGCGCCGATGCGCGGGGCCGGTGCGTTCCACCACGTCACAGGGAGCTGAGCGTGTCGACCATTCCGACCCTGCTGTTGGCCGTCACCGGCATCCACGCCGCGCAGTTCGGCAGCCGCAGCCAGAAGGCCTTCGAGGGCCGCGACGGCAGCATCGGCCGCTCCGAGGATTGCGACTGGGTGCTGAGCTCGGCCGGCGTGTCGCGCGTGCACGCGATGATCCGTTGCCTCAACGGCATCTATTTCATCGAGGACCGCAGCACCAACGGCATGCTGCTCAACGGCGTGCCGCTGGTGAAGGGCGAGCCCTCGGCACTCAAGCACGGCGACCGCCTGCAGATCGACACCTTCGAGGTGGCCGTCACCGTACAGATGGCCGCGCCGCCGGCGGCCGCGCCGGCGCCGTCATCGGCACCGACGCCGGTAGACATCTTCGCCACCTCGCCGCCGGCGGCGGCCGATCCGCTGGACGCCTTCCTGGATTTCGCCCCCGGCCCGTCCGCGCCGCTGGCCGACAGCGGGGCCGATGCCGGGCTGATTCCCGGCGCCGGGCCGGCAGCGGCCCTGGATCCGCTCAGCTTCCTCGATGCCCCGTTGGCGCCGGCGCCGGCCGCCGCGCCACCGGCGACACCCGGCTGGAACCACACCCCGGGCATGCAGGATCACTTCCAGCCGCCGATCACCGAGGCCCAGCGCCAGGCGCCGGCGCTGCCGGAGGACTGGGACCTGACCATGGGCGACTTCGCCCCGCGCCAGACCATCCCCGCGCCCGCGCCGACGCCACCCCCTGCGGTGGCCCCGGTGCCGTCCGCGCCGGTCGCACCGCCGGTACCGCCCGTCATGGCGGCGCCGGCAGCGTCCGGCGCGCTGCCGGACGAGGTGCAGCAGATGCTCGGCATCGTGGTCGATGGCGTGATGGACGTGCTGCGCGCGCGTGCGGAAATCAAGAACACCTTCCGCCTGCCGGTCACCATCATCCAGCGCTCGGAGAACAACCCGCTGAAGTTTGCGCCCAACGCGGACGAGGCGCTGCAGAAGATCCTCTCGCCGCCCAACGCGGCGTTCCTGTCCGGTCCGGCCGCGTTCGACGACGCCTTCGACGATATCCGCTGCCACCAGATGGCGATGCTCGCCGGCGTGCGTGCGGCGTTCGAGTCGCTGCTGGCGCACTTCAGCCCCGACCGGCTCGAACAGCAGGCCGACGGCGGCAAGCGCTCGGCGTTCGCCGGCAAGGGCAAGTACTGGGAGAAGTACCGCGAGCACTTCGAGGGGCTGGTGAAGGATCCGGACGACTGCTTCCGGCGCCTGTTCGGCGACGAGTTCGCCCGCGCCTACGAAGAGCAGCTGGCGCGGCTGAAATCCGCCCGCCGGGGTGGCGCACGACGCTGACCGTCGCGCGGTGACGGAATTCGCCCGCCGATCACGCACTAGCAAGACGACGGGGGAGCAAACGGTGGGCCGCGCAGGGCATGCGCCCGTCCACCGGCAAGGTGATGGCGCCAGCGCACGCCGGTCCGGCCGATGGCCGGCGCGGCCGGGCGGCACCACCCGCGACACGTTCCGCCCGCCGTGACTGCACCGCAGCCACCCCATCAGCAGATAGGCCGGACATGACGCAGAACAACAAAGTGGTGTGGAGCGAAGGGCTGTTCCTGCGGCCGCAGCACCTGCAGCAGCACGAGCGCTACGTCGAACGCTTCGTCGAGCTGCGCGCCGGCGCGCTGCGCCCGTACACCTGGGGCTTCACCGAGCTGGAGCTGGAAACCGACCTGCTGGCGGTGGGCAAGCTCGGCATCCGCCGTGCGCGCGGGGTGTTTCCCGATGGCACGCCGTTCGCGATGCCCGCCGACGACCCGCTGCCGGCGCCGCTGGAGGTCGATGGCAACTGGCGCGACCAGATTGTCTACCTGACCCTGCCGCTGCGCTCGCCGACCCAGCCGGACAGCGGTCGTCCCGAAGCGCCGGCGGACAAGCTGTTCCGCTTCCGCGTGCGCGAGTGCGAGGCGCGCGACGCATCCGGCAGCACCGATGGCACCGCGCTGCTGGAAGTGGGTGGCATGACCGCGCGCCTGCTGCCCGAGTCGCAGCCGCTGGAAGGGCTCACCCGGCTGCCGCTGGCGCGCATCGTCGAGTGCCGCTCCGATCGCCGGGTGATGCTCGACGAGGGCTTCATGCCCTGCGCGTTCCGCGTGGAGGCGGTGCCGCGGCTGGTCACCTTCCTCACCGAACTGCTCGGCCTGCTGCACCAGCGCGGCGAGGCCCTCGCCAGCCGCGTGGCGGTGACCGACCGCGGCGGCGCGGCGGAGATCGCCGACTTCCTGCTGTTGCAGGTGGTCAATCGCTGCCAGCCGCTGGTGGCCCACCTGGCCGAAGCGCCGCTGGTGCATCCGGAGGAGCTGTATCGCGTGATGGTGATGCTGGCCGGCGAGCTGGCCACCTTCACCGCCGCCGGCAAGCGCCCCAGCGCGTTGCCGCCGTATCGCCACGAGGCGCTGCGCGAGAGCTTCGAACCGGTGATCGCGGCGCTGCGCAACAGCCTGAGCGCAGTGATGGAGCAGACCGCCACGCCGATCCCGCTGCAGCAGCGCAAGTTCGGCGTGTGGGTGGCGGTGGTGCCGGATCTCACCCTGCTGGACACCGCCGCCTTCGTGCTGGCCGCCAAGGCGGATCTCACCTCCGAGGACCTGCGCCGGCAGCTGCCGGCGGTGTCCAAGATCGGCCCGGTGGAGAAGATCCGCGACCTGGTCAACCTGCAGCTGCCGGGCATCGGCGTGAGCCCGATGCCGGTGGCGCCGCGGCAGATTCCCTACAACGCGGGCTACCTGTACTTCGAGTTCGACAAGCATTCGCCGATGTGGCGCGAGCTGAAGACCTCCGGCGGCATCGCCTTCCATTTCGGCAGCGAGTTCGCCGGGCTGGACCTGCAGCTCTGGGCGATCCGGGGAGGCTGAGCGTCCGCATGGCCTCCGGATTTGCCACGTCGATCATTCCTCGCCGCCGCATCGGCGGCGGTCGCGCTCTTGCCGCGCATTCTTCCTACCGCCGCGCCGGCGCACCTGCGGATGTGCTCCGCGCGTGCCCCGGCGTCGACCATCCGCA